>JBOHQZ010000439.1:0-5739 GCA_050732275.1 bacterium | reverse complement strand
ATTGACAAGCAGATTCTGACGTTCACCTCGCCGGGAACACACATTGAGAGCCCTGCACGCGCAGCGGCGTTGGCGCAAATGGTCAACGAGGCCTTGGCGAAAATAAAAGAAGAGCGCCGCGATCGGTTTACTGCTCTCGCCACACTCCCATTAAACAATCCTGAGGCGTCGGCAAAAGAATTCGAGCGCGCTACCGCTGAATTGGGGTTCAAAGGCGTCATGCTTTTCAGCAATGTAAACGGGATCGCCCTCAGTGATGAGCGCTTTTGGCCGCTCTACGAACGCGCGAACGAATTAAGCGCGGTCTTTTACATCCACCCCATCCATCCGGTCGGCGTCGA
Source organism: bacterium (assembly GCA_050732275.1). Classification (GTDB taxonomy): domain Bacteria; phylum Zhuqueibacterota; class Zhuqueibacteria; order Zhuqueibacterales; family Zhuqueibacteraceae; genus Zhuqueibacter. Next base: position 5,398 of record JBOHQZ010000439.1, on the reverse strand, counting down.
GGCGATGCTGGATTATTGGCTCATGCCCTTGCTCGGATTTACTTTTGATACGACCCTGGCTGCGGCGAAACTGGTTTTCAGCGGCGTCGTGGAGCGCTTTCCTAAAATCAAATGGGTTTTGGCTCATCTCGGCGGCGCCATCCCCTATCTGGCCGAGCGGCTCGATCGTGGTTATTACGCTTTTGAGGAGTGCAGAAAAAATATCCGCCGGCCGCCGAGCGAATATCTCAAAGAATTTTATTATGACACGGTGAATTTCGATGTAAACGCTTTGCAGCTCGCGATCACATTTGCCGGAACCGATCATATCCTTGCCGGCAGCGACTATCCACATCAAATCGGCAGCTTGGAAAAAATGCTTGAAAGCATTGAGGCGTTGAATCTGGCAGCGACAGCAAAAGCAAACATTTTGGGAGGAAATGCGGCGAGGCTGCTGGGCTTGGAATAAATTCTTTTTCAATTAATACAAAGCAGACAAGCCGTAATCAAACTGGGAGTCGGCTTGCTAACCGCGAATAAGCGCAAATTAACGCAAATAAAAAAATTAGCGTTCATTAGCGTTAATTCGCGGTTTAAAATGTTTTCCAGAAAAGTAAAGATTTCACTTTATGGAGATGGGTCAAAAATCGACCATTGGATACGAAAAACTTCGGCCAAAACGAGAAAGGAGCGAAAAGATGAAAATGAAGCTTCAATTTATCATTGCAAGCTTGATAATGGGAAGTGTATTCCTCATATTCTCGGGATGCCAAAAGAAGGTGCCGGCTGATCTCGTATTGAAAAATGGCAGAATCGTGACCGTTGATCCGCAGCGGCCCGAAGCCGAAGCCTTGGCGATTGTAGGCAACAAGATTATTGCTGCCGGCAAAAACGCAGAGATTGAAGCGTATGTCGGCGCTTCGACCAAAGTGATCGATTTGGCAGAAAAGCTCGCCATTCCCGGTTTCATCGAAGGTCATGGACATTTTGTGAGCCTTGGCCGCGCCAAGAAGGTGCTCGACCTCACCAAAGTCAAGAATTGGGATGAGATCGTCAGCATGGTGGCGGAGGCGGCCAAGCAGGCAAAACCAGGCGCGTGGATTTTCGGCAGAGGTTGGCATCAGGAAAAATGGAACAAGGCTCCCCAAAGCAGCGTCGACGGTGTGCCGACCCACGACGACTTGAGCCAGGTTTCGCCGAATCATCCCGTCTATCTCACTCACGCCAGCGGCCACGCCTCGTTTGCCAATGCCAAAGCCTTGCAAAGCGCGGGCATCGATGCGAGCACCTCCGATCCTTCCGGCGGCACTATCGTGCGCGACGAGCTTGGCCGGCCAACCGGATTGCTGCGGGAGAATGCGCAAGACGTTGTCGAAGCCGCCATTGCTGCCTACCAAGCGCAGCGCTCGCCGAAAGAAATTGAAGCGGAACAAATCGAGTATGTGAGGCTTGCCGCTGAGGAAGCGTTGTCAGAAGGCGTGACCACTTTCCACGATGCCGGCTCGTCATTCAAGACCATCGATTTATTCAGGAAGCTTGCTGACGAAGGAAAATTGCCGGTTCGGCTCTACGTGATGGTTCGCAACGAAACCAACGACATCATGGATGAGAAACTGCCGGCATATCGCTTGATCAACTACGGCAACTCATTTTTGACCGTCCGCTCCATCAAGCGGCAGATCGACGGCGCGCTCGGCGCCCATGGCGCTTGGTTGCTTGCGCCCTACGAGGACATGTCCAACAGCAGCGGCCTTGTTCTCGAGCCGGTCGCAGACATTACGCGAACCTGTGAAATCGCCGTCAAGCATGGCTTCCAAGTCAATACCCATGCGATTGGCGACCGCGCGAATCGGGAGGTATTGGATATCTACCAAAAAGTTTTTCAAGCCAACCCCGATAAAAAGGATTTGCGTTGGCGGATCGAGCACGCCCAACATTTGCATCCCGACGACATCCCGCGCTTCACCGAGCTTGGTGTGATCGCTTCCATGCAAGGCGTTCACGCCACCTCAGACGGCCCGTGGGTTCCGAAACGACTCGGAGAGAAACGCTCATCCGAAGGCGCCTACGTGTGGCGCAAGCTTTGGGACTCGAAGGCGGTGGTGACCAACGGCACCGATGTGCCGGTCGAGGACATCAGCCCCATCGCCAGTTTTTATGCCACGGTCTCCCGTCGCGTGGCCGATGGCTCGGCTTTTTATCCCGAGCAACGACTAACCCGCGAAGAGGCGTTGAAATCCTACACACTCAACAATGCTTACGCGGCTTTTGAGGAAGATATCAAAGGCTCGCTTTCGCCTGGAAAACTGGCGGACCTCGTCGTGCTTTCCGCAGACATCATGGCCATCCCGGAGGAGGAGATTTTAAGCACAGAGGTGTTGTACACGATTGTGGATGGGAAGATCGTTTATCAGAACAGCAAGAGCCTGAGGTGAATGCCGATCCACGACGGATCGAGTTTCGTCATAAAACATCATCTTCTTCCAAATTTTTCTAACTTTTGCGGCCGTATGGCCCATCTGAATAAGCTGTGAAAAACAAAGGAGCTCATCATGAATGACAAGTTTCGCCGGCTGGTTCTCCGATGGACGGCTTCGCCGGTTTTGCTGCTGGCGTTGATTCTCTCGCCGATTTCGGTTCCGGCGCAAAACGCTGCAAACCATGGGAGCTTCAGCCTCGAACAGATTCTCAGCGCGCCCTTTCCCACCGGTCTCATCGCGGCGCCGCAAGGCGCGAAGATCGCCTGGGTGCAGAATGCCAGAGGCGTCCGCAACTTATGGATCGCCGAGGGGCCGGATTATCGCGGGCGCCAGATCACCGGCTACCGGGAAGACGACGGGCAGGAGCTTGGCAGTCTTCAATTCACCCCGGACGAGCAGAGCATCATTTACGTCCGCGGCGGCGAGGCCAATCGTCAGGGTGAAATACCCAATCCCTTGAGCCATCCTGACGGTGCCAATCAGGCGATTTGGATCGTACCCATTGCCGGCGACACTTCCCGGCAGCTCGCAGAAGGCGACTCACCTGCGGTGTCTCCGCAAGGCGATCTTGTAGTTTTCATACGCAAGGGGCAAGTCTGGTCGATGGCATTGGCCCCGGAAGCAAAGCCCGAACAATTGTTTAAAATTCGCGGCAGCGCCGGGTCGTTGCGATGGTCGCCGGACGGCTCAATGCTCGCCTTCGTGAGTAACCGTGGCGATCACAGCTTTATCGGGATTTATACACGCAGCGAAAAAAAACTGCGTTACCTCGATCCCAGCGTCGACCGAGACAGCAGTCCGGTTTGGTCGCCGGACGGGCGTCAAATTGCATTTCTGCGCGTCCCCAACCAACGCCAACGCTTGCCCTTTCTGCCGATGCGATCCGCACTTCCCTGGGCCATCCGAGTTGCCGACGTCAACACCGGCAAGGGCCGAGCCCTCTGGTCTGCGGAACCTGGCGCGGGCAGCGCTTTTCGTTCGATTTCCGCCGATGATCAAATTTTTTGGGGCGACGGTGATCGCATCGTGTTCCCTTGGGAGAAAGACGGTTGGACGCACCTGTACGCTGTGGATTTGAACGGCGGCAAACCGGAGCTTTTGACACCAGGAGCGTTTGAAGTTCAATACGTCTCCATCACACCCGATCGCCGGGAGATCATTTATTCTTCCAACCAGGATGACATCGATCGCCAGCATTTATGGCGGGTGGCGATTGCCGGCGGAAAAGCTAAACCAGTGACAACTGGCGAGGGCATCGAATGGTCGCCGGTCATGACGGCGAGCGATAAAGCCATCGCTTTGCTGGCCTCCGGCGCGCGTGAACCCGCCCATGCTGCAATCATTACCGGCTCGAAACCCCGGCCTCTCGCAGCGGAATCGATACCCGCAGACTTCCCGAGTCAACACCTCGTCAAGCCACAGCAAGTGATTTTCTCGGCAGCCGACGGGATGCGTATTCACGGCCAGCTTTTTCTGCCGTCCGACCTCAAGGCGGGAGAGCGCCGGCCCGCCGTGCTTTTCTTTCATGGCGGATCGCGGCGACAGATGCTTCTGGGTTTTCATGACCGAGGCTATTACCACAATGCCTACGCGCTGAACCAATACTTGGCCAGCCGGGGTTACATCGTGCTTTCCGTCAACTATCGCAGCGGCATCGGCTATGGCATGGAGTTTCGGGAGGCGCTCAACTACGGGGCAAACGGGGCAAGCGAATTCAACGACGTTTTAGGCGCGGGACTTTATTTGCGGAGCCGCTCCGATGTTGATCCGGCGCGCCTCGGCCTTTGGGGCGGATCTTACGGGGGCTATCTCACGGCGCTCGGCCTCGCCAGAGCCTCCGATCTCTTTGCCGCCGGCGTTGATTTGCACGGCGTTCACGACTGGAATGTGGTGATTCGAAACTTCGTGCCCACGTATGACGCCGGCGACCGAGCCGAGGTGGCGCGTCTCGCTTTCGAGTCCTCACCGATGGCGGCAATCAAAGACTGGCGCTCGCCGATTTTGTTGATTCACGGCGACGACGACCGCAACGTGCCGTTCAGCGAATCCGTCGATCTGGCCGAATCGCTGCGGCAACAGGGCGTCGAAGTCGAACAACTCATTTTTCCGGACGAGTTGCACGGATTTTTGCTCCACGCCAATTGGCTTACCGCCTATCACGCCACCGCGGATTTTTTTGACCGCAAGCTCAAAAAGCAGCCGGCTGTAAAATAAAAAACGTAGCAAATATTCAGGTGTACCCCAAAAGACAAAACGATTTGGGGCAAAACTATTAATATCGATGACCAATAGAAGCGATAAAGTCAAAATCATTGCAGTCAAACTGATTAAAAGCTTTTACATGATTTTGACTCAAATCATTTTGACTAAGTAGGTGCGATATGTTTTTCAATCATAACAATCCCCTGCGAGTTTATTCAATTCTTCTTTTGCTTGTATCCGTCCTGTTGCTGCTTCTCATCAGCAGTTGCACCAACAAACAAAACGCCGATCTGATTTTGCTGAACGGGCGGGTTTACAGTTACGCCTGGGATGATCCCTCGCTCGACGGCACGCCGGCCGCGAATGCGCCGTACAAAGATGGCGCCTGGCATCCTGATGCGGAAGCGGTTGCGGTGCGAGGCAATCGACTCATCTTCGTCGGCAGCAACAAAGAGGCCGAAGCGTATCGCCATGAAAGCACGCGCGTCATCGACGTACAAGGCGGAACCGTCATTCCGGGCTTGGTTGACTCCCACACGCACATCGAAGGGTTGGGGAGAAATCTGGAAAGAGTCAATCTCACCTCGGCAAAAAATGAAGAAGAAGCTGTCGTGCTTATTGCGGCGCATGCGGCGAACGTCCGCAAAGGCGAATGGATCGTCGGCTGGGGCTGGGATGAAGGCGCTTGGGCGAATCATTATCCCGACATGCAATTGCTCTCTGAACGCGTACCCGAT
>JBOHQZ010000438.1:0-5758 GCA_050732275.1 bacterium | reverse complement strand
TTCTCACAGAGCGCTTGACTAAGCGCGCACAGCAGCTTGATGATGCACAGGCAGAAAAAGCTTTAGCATTTATTGAGTTTTTGTTGGCGCAGGAACGCTTCGAAAAAGAGCGCTACGAGTGGCACACGGCTTCAGAAGAAGCCTTTGCTCGTGTCTGGGACAATGAGCACGACGCCATTTATGACAATTGGAGGGAGTTATATGGCGTTTCAAACTCATGACGTGTGGCTGGTGAATTTTCCTTTCAGTGATTTGAGCACAGCCAAAGCCCGGCCAGCCGTGGTAGTGAGTAGCGCTGTCTATCATCAAAATGAAGTTTCGCAACGCTTGCGGCTGATTCTGAATTTGTAGGGTGTAGGCTGCGGTATTGATGTTCGGCCGAAAAGTAGTTTGTTCTAATGCCCAAATACGAAATTATTCTTTACTGGAATGACGATGATCAAGTCTTTGTCGCCGAAGTGCCGGAATTGCCTGGCTGCATGGCGCACGGGAAAACGCAAGAAGTAGCGCTACGCAATGCAAAACAAGCTATTCGCTTGTGGGTTGATACCGCGAAAGAGTTCGGTGACCCCGTGCCCGCGCCCAAAGGACGTCGTCTCGTGTTTGCGTAGAAAAACCTTAAATTTGCCTTCATTGAAAATGCGACAACGCTTGACCGATCTTCTCTGCCGCAGCGGGTTCGTTTGGGAGACGATTCAGGGGACGAGTTTTGGGAAAGATTTGGAAGAGATGACGTGATGACACAAGTTTTTAGAGAAAGGAGTCAATTATGCAAACCGTTGTCTTCGAGAGTAAATTGCTTCCGGACGGGCATTTGTATTGCCCCGAGGAATTTGTGCAAAAGAAGAACGTTCGTTTTAAGGTTGTTGTAACCTTGGGGGAAACCTATCCTGAAGCAGCAGATCGCGACCTCGAGCGATCAGCTATTCATGACGTTTCCGATGATTTCCTGACTGCTGAAGAATTAAGCTATTATCTCAATCTAAAAGAAGTATGACCGGATTTCAACGTGGACAAATATGGCTGGTCAATTTTGACCCGAGCTTTGGACACGAATATAAAAAAGTGCGGCCGGCGCTCATTATTCAAAATGACAAATACATCGAATCCAGCAGCTTATTGGCGGTTGTTCCGATCTCGTCCCAAATTGACAAGCAGACAGAACTTGACATTCTGCTCAAAAGCAATTCTCAAAATAGGCTTATGAAAGACTCCTTGCTCAAAATGAAACAAATTAGCTCGTTCGACAAGGGAAGATTTATCAAGCTGATTGGAATCGTTGATGAAGCTCTCATGAAGCGCGTCAAGAAAAACATCAAACTTTACTTGATGTAGGAAATTCAGCCCAGCAGTGCCTGAATTTCCAGCACCGCGCGGGTTCGATTGGGAGACGATTCAGGGGACGCAAATCTGGAAAGAGTTGGAGGAAAGATAAAATGGCACAAGTTCTCACAGAGCGCTTGACTAAGCGCGCACAGCAGCTTGATGATGCACAGGCGGAAAAAGCTTTAGCTTTTATCGAGTTTCTGTTGGCGCAGGAACGCTTCGAAAAAGAGCGCTACGAGTGGCACACGGCTTCAGAAGAAGCCTTTGCTCGTGTCTGGGACAATGAGCACGATGCCATCTATGACAATTTCGCATTCGATACCGAACTTCTTTGGATAGAAGAGGTAGAAAGGCGCTTCAAGAAAATTCAAGAAGGCACAGCCATTTGTAGACCAGCCGAAGAGGTGCTGCGCGATGCGCGTGCAAAATTGAAAAATCAAAATGAAACACAAAGCGGGCAGGCAATAGAGATTGAAAGAGCGTAGCCAGTAAGAAACGGCCCGGAGGGAATATGGCAAAACCACGCATCAGCTATCCTGAAAATCGAAAGGAAGTTTATAGGTTTTGGCTTGGCTTCTTTGAAAAAACTACCCTTATTCTTATTACAGTGGTTGTAGTGCCGCTTGTTATTGGGCAACTTAAATATTCCAACGGCTTGTTGATTTTGACAACAATTATTGTTCTTGCATTCATTACTGTAATGATATATCTAAGCCGCCGTTTGTGGTATTTACCGAAACCGGCCAAAAAAACAGAGGAATGAATCATGACTACTGAAATAGCTTTTGCGGTTATCATAATTGCGATTGCGCTCGCAGGTGTTTATATACTGCTCTGGACGCGCAAGGAAGAGCGCAAGCAAGAGGGCCGATAGTTTTGCTTTGTGTAGCCGCTAGCGTTTTTTTAAGGGGATCGAAGAAGAAAAAGCAATATGGCAAAAAGTAAATCCAAACGCCTGCCGCGTTTCAGTTCTCTTGATGAACTCGTGGAGTTTTTTGATACCCACGACATGGGTGAATATTGGGATGAAATGCCGGAAGCTCATTTTGAGATTGACATAAAAAAGAGAAAACATCTTTTTGCCATTGATGCCGATTTGGCGGAGAAGCTTACTCAGATAGCCAAAACCAAGCGAACGCCATCAGAGAGGCTCATTAATTCTTGGCTAAAAGAAAAAATTTTGGAGCATGCATAAATATTTACTCAATATACCCAACAGGAAGTCAACATGAAGTCAACCGAAGTACGCCAATCGTTTCTCGATTTTTTCAAAAGTAAGGGGCACACCATCGTGCCCTCGGCGCCGGTGGTGCCGCTGGATGATCCGACGCTGCTGTTCACCAACGCCGGCATGAACCAGTTCAAAAATATTTTTCTCGGCCTGGAGAAGCGGAATTACGTTCGCGCGGTGGATACGCAAAAGTGCATTCGCGCCAGCGGCAAGCACAACGATCTCGAAGACGTCGGATTCGACACGTATCATCACACGTTTTTCGAGATGCTCGGCAACTGGTCGTTCGGCGATTACTACAAAGCCGAAGCCATCGAATGGGCGTGGGAGCTGCTCACCAAAATTTGGGGCTTGCCCAAAGATCGCATATACGCCACCGTCTATCGCACCGATGAGGAAGCGGAAAAACTTTGGAAGAAGATCGCCGGCCTTCCCAGCGAGCGCGTGCAGCGTTTTGACGAGAAGGATAATTTCTGGGAAATGGGCGAAACCGGCCCCTGCGGCCCTTGTTCGGAAATTCACATCGATCTCACGCCCGACAAATCCGGCGGCAATCTCGTCAATGCCGGCGACCCGCGCGTGATGGAAATTTGGAATCTCGTTTTCATTCAATATAACCGCGAGGCGGATCGCTCGCTCAAAGAATTGCCGGCCAAACATGTTGACACCGGCTTGGGCTTTGACCGCGTGCTGGCGGTGCTGAACAACAAACGCTCCAATTACGACACCGATTTGTTCACGCCCATCATCGCCAAAGTCAGCGAGCTTTCCGGTAAAGGATATGATTTTGAAAACGGCGTAGCGCATCGCGTTATTGCCGATCATTTGCGCTGTCTCTCTTTCGCCATCGCCGACGGCGCGTTGCCCTCGAACGAAGGCCGCGGCTACGTCTTGCGCCGCATTCTCCGCCGCGCCGCGCGCTTTGGCCGCAAGCTCGGTTTTCAAGAGCCGTTCTTTTACAAGCTCGTGCCGGTGCTGGTGGACATTATGGGCGAGGCGTTTCCGGAATTAAAAGAGAAACATCAATACGTCTCACTCGTCATCAAAGCCGAGGAAGAAAGTTTCAACAATACGTTGGATCGCGGCCTCGATATTTTTGAAAAAATCGTGACCAATGTGCGCAGCGAGAAAGCCTCGATCATTCCGGGCGAGGATGCTTTTCGGCTTTATGACACCTTCGGTTTCCCAATCGATCTGACGCAACTGATGGCGCGTGAACGCAATCTCACCGTTGACGAAGCCGGTTTCAACAGCGCGATGGAAGTGCAGCGCGAGCGTGCTCGCGCGGCCGGCAAATGGGTGTACGAAGTCGATTTCAAGCCGGAAGAATGGCGGCAGCTCACCAAAGGCAACGAGTCGCGCTTTGTCGGCTACACTGAATATGAAATCGAGAGCGAGATTCGGCGCGTGCATGTTGATGGCGATCGTGTTGTGCTCACGTTGTCTGATACGCCGTTTTACGCCGAATCCGGCGGGCAAGTCGGCGACGCCGGACGGATCGAAGGCGAGGGCTTTGCCATTGAAATCGTCGATGTGCAAAAAGCCGGCTCGCATATCGTGCATGTTGGCAAGTTGGCAAGTGGCAAGATTGAAAATCCGAAAGTCGTTGCTAAAATCGACAAAGAAAGAAGATTGGCGACGGCGCGGCATCACACTGCCACGCATTTGCTTCACAAGGCTTTGCGCGACGCCGTCGGCACGCACGTGTCGCAAGCCGGCTCGCTCGTGGCGCCGGAGCGTTTGCGATTCGACGTGACGCATTTCCAGAAGATCGAGCCGGCGCAGCTTGAAGACATCGAAGGCGCGGTCAACGAGCACATTCGCCAGGATTTGGAAATCGAAACTTTTCAAATGCCTTACACCGAGGCGCGCAAGCTCGGGGCCATGGCGATTTTTGAAGAGAAATACGGTGACGTGGTGCGCGTGGTGAAGATCGGCGACTATTCGCTCGAATTATGCGGCGGCACGCATCTGCACCACACTGGCGAAGCGGGTATGTTTGCCTTGATCGGCGAGTCTTCTGCGGCCGCGGGCATTCGCCGAATCGAGGCGCTTGCCGGTAAAATGTCAGAGGGCTTGTTGCGCGTTGAGCGTCGCATTGCCGACGAGCTGCGCACACTGTTGAATTGCGGCCGCGACGAATTGCCGGCGAAAGTTCGTGAGCTGATTGACGGTCGCAAGCAGCTCGAGCGCGAGATTCGCGAGCTGCGGCTCAAAATGGCCAAACAAGAAATCATCGAGCTGGCCAGTCGCGCTATTTCGCTCAACGGTTTGCGCGTGGTTTCGGCAAAAGTTGAAGCTGCAAACGTTGACGATTTGCGCACGATGAGCGACACGCTGCGCGATCGTCTCGGCAGCGGCGTCGGGGTGCTGGCCGCGGTTCTCGACGACAAGATCAATTTTGTCTGCGTGGTGACGGACGATTTGATCAAACAAAAGAATTTAAAAGCCGGCGACATCGTCAAAAAAGTGGCGGCAGTCGTTGGCGGCTCCGGCGGCGGCCGTCCGCATCAAGCGCTCGCCGGCGGCAAGGAGGTGCAGCGCCTCGATGAAGCGTTGCGGCAAGTGACGGACATCGTTCAGGAGATGACCAATAGAAAATAAGACTTCACAATCTCCGGCCCAGCCGTGGGGAAGTGTCTTGGATTACTTGCTGCAGGCTCGCGCCCAGCGCGGCGCCGGTTATTTGGTGTTGATCGATCCGGACAAATGGGAGTTGAAACAACTGCCGGATATCGCCGCCGCCGCCAGCGAGAATGGCGCGGATGCCATTCTCATCGGTGGCAGCTTGTTGTTGACGTCGAGTTTTGACGAAATTGTAAAAACCATCAAAAAAGCGGCGAATATTCCTTGTCTCATTTTTCCCGGCAGCAACATTCAGATTTCTCGCCATGCTGATGCGATTCTTTTTCTCTCTTTAATCAGCGGTCGCAATCCCGATTACTTGATCGGCGTGCAATTACTGGCGGCGCCGATCATTCGGTTGCTCGGCCTCGAGCCGATTCCAACCGGCTACATGCTCATCGAATCCGGCCGCGTCACTTCCGCCGAATTTATGAGCAACTCCCGGCCCATCCCGCGCCAAAAAAATGACATCGCGCAAGCCACCGCGCTGGCGGCGGAATTTTTGGGGATGCGGTTGGTCTATCTGGAAGCCGGCAGCGGCGCGGATCTCGCGGTGACGCCGGAGATGGTCAAAGC
>JBOHQZ010000437.1:0-5763 GCA_050732275.1 bacterium | reverse complement strand
GCGTTGTTTCACCGCGAGCGCGCCGGCGAGGGGCAATTCATCGACATCGCGCTGTTGGATGCGCAGGTTTCCTGGCTGGCAAACGTGGCGATGAATTATCTGATTTCAGGAGAGCCGCCCAAGCGTTATGGCAATGCGCATCCGAACGTGGTGCCATACCAAACTTTTGCAACTGCGAATAGGCATCTTGCGCTTGGCGTCGGCAACGATGCGCAATTCCAGCGTTTGTGCGAGCAGCTCGGCTTGTCGGAATTGGCGCACGATTCGCGTTTTCACACCAATGCCAGTCGCGTGCAAAATCGCGATATTCTCATTGCGCAATTACAAAAGATTCTTCTCCAAAGAACGGCAGCCGAATGGGTCGAACAACTGACCGCCGCCGGCATTCCGGCCGGGCCGATTAATAACGTGGCGGAGATTTTGGCTGATCCGCAAATCGCCGCACGCGAGATGGTGGTTGAGATCGTGCATGCTTCCGGCGCGCCGCTAAAATTGCTCGGGCCAGTGCCAAAATTCTCCGCCACGCCGACACGCGTGCAATCACCGCCGCCATTGTTGGGGCAACATACGGAGCAGGTGTTGCGCGAGCTGTTACGGATGGATGAAAAACAAATACTGCAGCTTCATGCGCTTAGGGTAATATAAATTTGCAACGAAAAGGGAACCGCAACGAAAAAGGTAAATATAAAAAGCAAAAAACTCCAACGGATGGATTAAGACCAGTGGATAAAAACATCAGTTGGTCTTAATCTATCCGTTGGTGAATTGCTTTTAAAAGACCTGCTGGGTTGCGGTTCGCCCGCCTTCTGATAAGAATTATAGAAAGAAAGGTTTATATATGGAGCCTGTGCGTCGATTGCGCTCATTGCTGAAGAGCATGCCGAAAACCTCTTATCCAAAAGATAAAATTCGGGTTTTGCTCCTCGAAAATATCCACGCGGCAGCGGCGGCGCGTTTTAACACCGAGTCTTTTCAGGTGGAGATGCTGTCGTCGAGTCTGGGCGAAGAAGAGTTGTGCAAAAGAATCGAAACCGTGCATTTGTTGGGCATCCGCTCGAAAACACGCATCACCGAAGGCGTGTTGTTGCACGCGCGACGATTATGGGCGATCGGCTGCTATTGCATCGGCACCGATCAGGTGGATTTGGCCACGGCGCGCCGGTGCGGCATTGCCGTGTTCAACGCGCCGTACAGCAACACCCGCAGCGTCGCCGAGCTGGTGATCGGCGAGATCATCATGTTGCTGCGCCGGGTGTTTGAGAAGAGCCAGAAATTGCATCAAAAAAAATGGGATAAAAACGCGGCAGGCAGTTACGAGGTGCGGGGCAAAACGTTGGGCATCGTCGGCTACGGCCACATCGGCTCACAAGTCTCGATTCTCGCCGAAGCGTTGGGGATGGACGTGATCTATTATGACGTTGCCGACAAATTGCCGATGGGCACAGCGAGATCGACGCATTCACTCGAGGCACTGTTGGCGCACGCCGACATCGTCACGCTGCACGTTCCGGAGGACAAAAACACGCTTGATATGATCGCCGCGCCGCAGCTCGCTTTGATGAAAAAAGGCAGTTACCTACTCAATGCCAGCCGCGGCAAGGTGGTAAACTTGGCAGATTTGCGCGAGGCACTGGCGACCGGACATCTCGCCGGCGCGGCCATTGATGTTTTTCCCGACGAGCCAACTGGTAACGATCAACTTTTCGAGTCCGAGTTACAAGGTTTGCCGAACGTGATTTTAACGCCGCACATCGGCGGCAGCACGCTGGAATCACAGGAAGACATTGCGCGCAAAACTTCGGAGAAACTCATCACCTATATGAACAATGGCGGCACCGTTGGCAGCGTGAATTTTCCGGAAGTGCAGTTGCCCCTGCTCAAAGATCAGCATCGCGTCTTGCACATTCATCAGAATATTCCGGGCGTTATTGCCGAGTTCAACAACGTGTTCTCGCAACACCGCATTAATATCGAAGGGCAATATTTGCGCACGCAGGAAGACATCGGCTACGTCGTGGCCGACGTCAATCAAATGCCGCGGCGGGAAATTTTGGAGGATCTCAAAAAAATTGCAGCGACCATTCGTGTGAGGGTGCTGTACTAAAGCGCGGATAGTTGGAGTATTGGATCGATGGATTGTTGGAGTGATGGAGCATTTAAAAAATTGTGTTCTTTTATCACTTTCTACTGTCAAAAGAATTTTTTGAAATATTCTCGAGAATCCTTTTCAATAAACGTACCGTTTGTTCTTCCTGCCGCGCCAAATATCCATCTCCTTTCGTTACCGTGCAGGTACAAAAACTGCATAATATCATCCGTGCTATAGTCAAAAGCCTCAATCTTTTCCGTCATGCTGATTTTTTGCTGCTCATCAGTCTCTGAATTAATAGGCCTATAAAATACTTGCTTCATTCGCCACATCATCGGGCTCCACCATGCTTCGCCGGTATTCAGATCGCCGTATGTGTAAACATAGATGTCAAGAGCTTCGGCAAACGCAATGCGCCTCTTCGATTGGGGATCATAGTCGATGATAAGCCTCGTATAATCATAGCTTCCATTTATACCACTCCATTGTTCAACTAGATCAACTGATGAAACATGCCAACCTTGGTTTATTGGCTTGCCAAGCTTTTGCCATGATTTGTGCAACAGATTATAACCGGCAAAACTAAAATGTTTTCCCGTGCGCTTAAAAAAACTCTTACCATCCTCATCGACCTTCTGATAAACATAAAATGGCATATTTCTCGGAGATCCCTATTACTTAGTACTACAACGTTAAGTCAGCGCAATTATCCGTCCCGAAGGGACGTTTGACAATAGCCACGCCATTTATGGTGTGGTAAGCAGGAGAATGCAATGATAGTCCCGAAGGGACGATTGAAAACAAAAATCGCCTATCAATCCCAAACCACACATTTTCGATCGTCCCTTTCGGGACTGTTGAGAATATTCGTCTTCATTCCCCGCGATCAATCGCGGGGCTACGAGCGCTTCGTCCCTTCGGGACTTTTCAAGCTGTGAAATGAAAACTCTCAATTTTCAACTTAACGTTGTAGTATTAGTCACACTCGAGTTTATTGTCCACGACACTAACGCAACGGCGCGAAAAGCCTTTTTAGTGTCTTTCGCGTGTTTAGCGACCCAAGGGCAATCTGTCTAAGTAGAATTATCATGACAGTTATACCCCAATTACCTCTTTGGTCCACTAATCTCATCTCACCACTATCTTCTGCTATCTTTCCCCCATTAACTCTTCAGCCTTTTTTTATTTGTTATTACCCGCTGAAACTCCACTATCAAGCAGTCGAGCATTATCCGAGTTCTCTCCGTCCCCATTGCCGTTTTCCTCGGTGTTGGCGAACAACAGGCGAAGCTTGGAAGAAGGTTGGAGAGCAACCGACAAATTATCTCTTCGATGATCATTGGTGAAAAGCTCGAGATTGACGAGTGAAGAAGCGACGAGATTGACCGACACGCGGTCCGAATTGCCCTCGCCGGCAAATTGAATGCGCAATTGCGGCGATGGCGCTTTGCCGTTTTTCATGCGGTCGCCGTTGCGTGCGGACGCGTCATCATTCAAAATATCAAAAAGGGAAAGTTGCGGCGACGATTGCGGAACGTCGAGTTTCGCCGCCGAGGTGATTTCAGCAAGCTGGCGATTGGCTTCGTTTTGATTCGCGATGACTTGCTGGATGCTGGCGTTCAGTTCGTGCAGTTGCGCCAGCAGGCTCGCCAAAGAAAGGTCGCGTCCATTTTCCGGCACCACTGCAGGCAAAGTGGAAGGAGACGAAGATGACACTGGCTCCGAATCTTTCTGCGGCTCGGTGGTCTTCAAATGGGCGGCCTCTCGGCGGGTTGTAACAGTTCTGTCCATCGCTGCCGGCGCTGAAACTTGCGTATGCGCGGAACGTGAAAAAGGCATGGCCGCGCTTTTCGCTTCGATTTTTTGGAAACTACGGCGCTGCGACCACGACATCAGCCAACTCAATACGCCAAACACCAAAATCAACAGAACCGCAATCACAACGTAAACGATACCCAACGATCCACCGCTGGTTGAGGCGTCGGCAGCCGTCGAATCAACACGCGCCGCTGCAATTGCGGGAGACGAAGCCTGCACGGCTTGCGTGCTATCCCAAGACGGCACCGCGGCTATAGCCGAATTGGTCTTAGCCGGGCTCGCCGGCATCGAGGCCTCCGCCACAATCAAATCGGCGACGGCAGTTCCTTTTAATTTAGCCGGATGATCCAGATTTTTATAATGAACTCGCAAGCCGAGCCGTGGCGACGAGTTGGCATTCGCAAAAAGCTGCCGGCTCAAGCGAATGCGCAGTGGCATCGCAGAGAGCACCGTCAGTGTATCGCCTTGCAGCGCCCACTGATAACGCGGCTCGGCAAACAACCGGACCGGCGCGCCGGCTTCGAGGCGGCAAAGGTAGCGTTGGTTTTTGCAAGAATCCGGCACTGCCACGACGAGCTTCGCCTCAACGCTGTCACTTCCAACCGGCGTGACGGGAAGCTGCAGACGGGTTTGCGGCGAGAGCACCAGGCGCACATCTTTAGCTGGCAAAGCCGAAGTCGTTTTGTCTTTTGTACCGGCTCCGATTGCCAATGGCACGAGCCAAACTATTGCGGCGGCGATTTTGCCAACGGTTAAAATTTGTTTCGTCCTGATCATGATTTTATCCTTGGTTTAACAAAATCTGTTTCGGCGTTGCAACAAATTGCTGATTTCCGCTATTTGCCGCACCGCCCACCCCTAATTGATAAACATACACGCCACCGGGTATATCTTGCGGAAGCCGGACGCTTCATATTCTTTCTGAGGCAAATTATCGATTTTGAGATTCTCAAAATCGTTTCCGCCGTTGCTTCATTGTTGCGGCCGCGCCAGACTGGCGGATCAGAAAAAGCCGGCGAAGAGTTCGCGGCGCCGGAACGAAAAAAAGAGTTGATTAATCCTTAAATTTTGCACATATAAAAGTCAAATCCCCTCCCGATTCCTTTGTTGAAATTTTAAAAGGGAAATCGGGATTTCTTCAGTTGTTGAAATCAATGGGGTGGCAGTTTTGGCATGACGATGCAAAATCGGAGTGATCAATAACCTGTTAGGTCAAACTTAATGGCAGAAATTTTTTTCATCATCATCCTCATCATCGCCAACGGCGTTTTTGCCATGTCCGAAGCCGCCGTCATCTCATCGCGCAAAGAGCGGTTGCGGCAATGGGCGAACGAAGGCGATGACAAAGCGCGCGCCGTTTTGGAGCTGGCGAATGATCCCACACGATTCTTGTCCACGGTGCAGTTCGGCATTACACTCGTCGGTGTGTTGGCCGGCGCTTACGGCGGCGCCAAGCTTGCGGAACAGCTCGCCGTCTACGTGCAAATGATTCCGGTGTTGGCTCGCTATGGCGAAGCCATCAGCTTGGGCCTCATCGTGGTGATCATCACCTATCTTTCACTCATCATCGGTGAGCTGGTGCCGAAGCGCCTGGCGTTGAACAATCCCGAGCGCATTGCCTCGGCAGTGGTCAAGCCGATGCGCTTGCTCGCCAAAGTCGCGTCGCCGGCCGTGCGGCTTTTGAGCAGCTCGACGAATGCAATATTGCGCCTCCTCGGTGTCAAGCCTTCGACGGAGCCGCCGGTTACCGAAGAAGAGATCAAGATCATGATTGAGCAAGGCAAGCAAGCCGGCGTGTTTGAAAAAGCGGAACAGGATATCGTCGAGCGCGTCTTTCGTCTCGGCGATCAGCGCGT
>JBOHQZ010000436.1:0-5768 GCA_050732275.1 bacterium | reverse complement strand
ACGCATTCGATGCCCGGGCGCCCCGGCATGTTGATATCCATCAGCACCACGTCGGGAATGTCGTCGATCATTCTCTCCAACACGTCATCGCAACTGGAATACGCCCCGACAAACTTCAAGCCCGCCGCGTTGGCGATCAATGTTTGAATCATGTCGCGCACGTTGGCATCGTCGTCCACGATGGCGACGGTGATGATTGAATCTTGATTTTCCATCCCGCTCACTCGATTAGTTGTTAATGCACTCAACCTCAGAACAAAATTATATCTGCCTTGCCGCAGGCCAGGGAAAGTTTCCTTGTCAGTTTTTTAAACGCGGCTGACACGGATTGAGCGAAATAACGTGGATAAAAACAAAAAATCAGTGAGAGCGTATCTTAAAAGTAGGGAAATGAGATTGACCGGTCACTTAAATTTGTTGAAATTCCAAAATTTTACGCACAAAAGTGACCGGTCAGTGACTTTCCAGATACGCTCTGAGAATCCGTGTCATCCGCGCAATCCGCGTTCAAAAGCTTTTTGCTTTGATGCTGTCCCGCTTCGGGACTTCAGTTTTCAGCTTGCTTGAAAATCTGATTTAAGCTTTTATCGGTGCGATTAATTGAATTCGCGTGCCCTTGCCAAGTTCGGAAACAATCTCAAATCTGCCGCCTAGCTTTTCGGCGCGGGTGCGCATGTTCGCCAGGCCGTTGCCGTTTTTCGCCTGCGCCACCTCAAAGCCTTTGCCCGCATCAACAACCTCCATCAAGATATTTTTGTGATTCAACAAAAATTTTACGGAGACGCTCGAGCTGCCGGAGTATTTCACCGCGTTGTGCAGCGCTTCTTTGGCGATGAGCAACAAGTTCCGGCGAATTTCGGGGTGTAATTTTACGCTGGTCATTCGCTCCGCGACTTCAAACTGCAGCGCGATGCCTTTGGCCTCGCAGATTTCATGGGCAAAAGTTCGCAACCGGCGTTGCAGCGCGGCCATGGAATCATGCTGCGGATTGACCGACCAGACCACATCGCTCATCGCCGCAGAAAGCTCGCGCGCGATGTTGCCGACACGCTCCATCGCCTGGTTAAGCTCGCGTGGCGGCGAGGGCGCTTGTTCAGCAGCGGGAGAGCTTGCTTCGTGCTCACGATTTTGGGGCGCGCCGGATCGCTGCAACGCGACTTGCGAGAGCAGGCCGATATGCGTCAAGCCCGCGCCGATGTCGTCGTGCAGATCCGTGGCGATGCGCGCTCGAATTTTTTCTATCTCCAACAGGCGATTCAATCGCACCACGTGAATCGCATAGAGAACGCTGCCGAGGATCACCGCGCAAAACGCCATGAACCACCAGCGCTGCCAGAAAGGCGGCGAGATCGTGAAAGGGAACGCTGCGGGCGCAACGCTCTCCACGCCGTCTGCATTCATTGCCGTGACTTCAAATGTGTAATCTCCAGGCTGGAGCGAGGCGTAAGTGACGGCGCGCTGATCGGTCGGCTCCTGCCAGTCGTCATTCAAGCCGAGCAGCCGGTATTTGTAGCGCAACGAATTTTCACCTTTGAAGCTGATGCCGGTGAAGAGCATCGTACACAAATTTTCATCATAAGAAAATTTCAAACCACTTTGTCCCGCCAGGCGGGATTCTTTGCCATTGACCCGCACGCCGGTGAGATAAATTGGTGGCGGCGGACTCTTGCGCGTCGCGCGCCCATATTCATAAAGAATCAATTCATCCGCGCTCAACGCCCACATCGTCTTCTCGCCCGCGATCACACCGACACCTTCAGTGAAACTGCCAATCCAGTGCGAGTCGGCGAAGAGTTTTCGATAGTTGTCCGGCGCGGCTTGCTGCACGCCCGCGGAAGTGCCGATCCACACGCGGCCGTCGGTGTCTTCCGCGAGCGCCCACACCGCATTATGGAGCAGGCCGTCTTTCGTCGTGAGCGTTTCGAATTTCCCATTCTTATAGATCGAGATACCGTCATAGCGATAGCCGATCCAGATTTCGCCGTTGCGGCGTTGCAGCAGCGCACGAATGCGATCGCTGGCGAGGCTATCATTCACACCGAGGCGTTGGCGCAAGCGATGGGCGCCGTTCTCGAACTCAAACACATAAATACCTTCATTAAACGTGCCGAGCCAAATTCGGCCGGCGTCGTCCTGCAAGAAATCCTGCGGTGTGTTGAGCGCAAGATCGGCGCGGATTTTCAGCGTGCTGAGATCGAGTTGCACGATGCCATGCTGCCAGATCACGTACCAGAGCCGGTTGTCGCGGTCAATGGTGATGCCGATCGGGTTGCCTTCGGGTAGATCGCGGTCGGCGATCAATTTTTTGACGAGAGTCAAACGTGAGGGTTGTTGCGGTTGTCGCGTGATTTTATATCCCGCCAAGCCGCCGCCGTGAAGCGGATGCCAGAGCAGGCCATTCTGCGAAATCGCGACCGAAGTATGATGGGCAAATGCTTTTTTTTCCGGCCGCGCTGCGAGCTCGGGAAGCTCGTGCAAAAATTTTGTCCAAGTCCCATTGCGATTTTTCCACATCTCCCACAGCCCTTTTTCCGTCGCGACAAATAGATGGCCATTCGTATCAGCAACCGCAGTGTGATTGAGAATGTCGGGTCGCGAATTTAAACCGGTGAAAGCAAAGCGGGTGAGATGGTGCTCGGATAATTTGAGCAAACCGGAGCGCCGGCTCGACAACCACAAATTATGCTCGCGATCGACAAAACATGAGCTCAGCACGTTATCTGGCAAACCGTTTTCCGTGGTGTAACGAGTAAATTCATTTTTGGCGAAATCAGCTTTGGCGATTTTCAACAAACCGCCGGCGGCAACCCAAATATTGCCTTCTTCGTCGTCAACGATGCCGGAGATCTCGAAGGCTCCGATTGATTGCGAGGCCACGACCCGTTGGTCGCGAAGCTTGTAAATAAAGCCGTTTGCGGCGCCGAGCCAGACGGTACGATCTTCATCTTCGAACATGCAGGCCAAAGGCGCGGAGTGGATATTCAATTCAGCTCTTTCCACGGTGCGCGCCGCCGGCGAATAGTTATAGAGTTCTTTCCCGGCATTGAACCAGAGGCGGCCATCACGAGTTGGGACGATAAATTCTACAAAACTGGAATCGCTGCCGGCGAAGAAGAATGAGGCGCTGTCATCGCGCACATGATAGAGGCCGCGATTCGTGGCGCACCAGATAACGCCGTCCTGATCTTCAAAAATCGCATGCACAGCGTTGTGCAATGAAATCTCCACGGGCGGCAGGCGCGAATTGAGCAGGCGCGAGGTGATTTTGCCATTCTCGAATTTCGCGAGGCCGCCGCCGTTCGTGCCGATATAAATCGTCCCCGGCGACTTGCGGCTTTCCGCGAAACACCAAACAAAACCGACGGGCAAGCCTGCATCGACGTCGTAGGTTTTGAAATTGATGCCATCATAAATCGCAAAACCGCCGTCGCCGCCGACCCACAAATAGCCGCGCGAATCTTGAAAGATCGAAGTGATCCAATTCGAAGGAAGCCCATCCTTAATCGAATAATTTTCGAAAGGCAAAATCTGGGCGTAGCCGAACGCCGCAAGGCAGAGGAAAAATGCAAGAAGTATTTTTACGTCACATTTATTTCGCATCACCAGTCACCAGGGGAAAACCGCGTTAATTAAAAAATTAAGAATCATCTTTCCATTGTCAAGAAAAAAATTCAACTCGTGATTCTTGTGAGATTCCCCTTTTCTGTTCGGGAATTTCAACGAGCCTACCCTCAGTAGCAACAATTTCATCCCATTCCTTTCGGCAATTTTCCCGCAAACATACGGTAATTGACCGTCACGCCAATTCTTTCCACGCCCAAGTAAGCCTCTGTTTCTTTATGACATAATTGGTATAGCGCTGCTGCTCATGTTTTTGGCATTCACTTTGAATTATCATAAGCGACACGACAACGAGACTCTGACAAAAAATCAAATTAGAAAACAGTTTTTATGAACTTCTAATCTTTATAAGGAGAAAATTATGCGAAATTCAATCGTAGCACTCGTCAGCGCCGGTCTTCTGGCCACATTCATGGGTAGTGAGAAGCAATACGCCGTCGCGAAAGACGATGTTGCCACGTCGAAGGCTGCCGTGCCGGCAGCGCTGGTTGGGCAGTGGCAGAGTGGCTCCCTTGCAGCGGCGAATTTTTATAATTCGAGTACGCGGCAATGGAATGAACCAAGTGGCCGTGGCATGTTTTTGATCGTGCAGGCCAATGGCGAGTATCGCTTTGGCGCCGGCGAACAGATTACGACCACGGACTACTTTGTCTATCACGAAGGCAGCATCGCCATCGACGGCGCGGAAATCGTGCTCTCCCCTAAAATGGGCCGTGAGTATACGAATGATGTCTGCACGCATGAAGATGATCAGCACGCTTCAACCCAAGACGAGCTGCGAGCCGCAAAGCTGAAATTCCAGATTGTCGCCGATCAAGCCGGAGCAAAGCTGGTATTGACCAATGAAAATGGTGAGCAGATCACGCTGCGGCCGAATGCCAAGTAAATTCAGAAAGCCTCGACCTCCCAAACCCGTGCGGCGAACGGCGCGGGTTTGGGCAACTGTTTAAAACTTTTGATAAACAATTCGATTTCAAACCGACTTCAACTTCACGGAGATAGCTATGAAAAAGTTAATCGGCATATTGGCCGCGGGTTTGATGGCGGCGCAATTCATGGGCTGCATGCAAAAATCCAGCGCGGCGAATGAGTCCAAAAGCGATCTCGTGGCGCGCGGTAAATACCTGGTTAGCACCTCAGCCTGTCATGATTGCCATTCACCCAAACTCATCGGCCCCAATGGCATCCCCAGGGTGGACTCCACGCGTTTGCTCTCCGGACATCCGGCAGAGCTTCCGCATCCGATCTGGACACCGGCGGATCTGCAAGAACGCAACGCTTTGACGATGGCCAACCCGATGCTGACCTCCTGGGCGGGGCCATGGGGTGTGAGCTTCACCGCCAACCTCACGCCGGACAGCAGCACCGGCCTCGGCGAATGGACGGAGGAGACGTTTGTTCGCGCGATTCGCACGGGCAAACATCAAGGCCAACCCAATGGCCGCGATATTTTGCCCCCAATGCCATGGGATGTCTACAGAAATTTCACCGATCAAGACCTCAAAGCCATCTGGGCCTATTTGCGCAGCCTCCCGCCGGTGAAGAATCAAGTGCCGTTCCCAATCCCGCCGAGCGCGTCACCGGTGGCGGCAAACTAAAACGAGGCTACGGCAAATTTAAAATTGTTGATGGTAAAAAGGGCGACGAGAAGACTCGGCGCCTTTTTATTTTTAAAACCCACTTGCATTTTTCCGAAATTCGCTTATCATTTTTATGAACTCAAAACCAGGCGGAGGAGATATGAATCAGCATCGCAGCAGTAAAACTCAAATGATGATCGCTCTTTTTGTTTTAATTTTTGTGAACCTGCTATTTAGCCAGGAGGGCGTGCCGCTTTTCACCAAAGATTTCACGCCGGAGGAATTTGCCAAGCGCCGCAGCGCCGTCTACGACGCCATTGGCGCGAACGCGCTGGCCGTTGTGCAAGGCGCGCCGAGTCCGGTTGGCTATACTCGCTTTCGCCAATCTAACGAGTTTTATTATCTCTGCGGCATCGAAGCGCCGCATGCGTATTTGCTGCTTGACGGCTCGCCGCGCCGCGCCTCGCTTTATCTGCCGCATCGCAACGAAGGCCGCGAGCGTAGCGAAGGCAAAGTGCTTTCTGCCGAAGACGCCGATTTGGTGAAGCAACTCAGCGGCATTGAGGC
>JBOHQZ010000435.1:0-5823 GCA_050732275.1 bacterium | reverse complement strand
GGAAATAGCATAGCAAATTTTAAAGCCACTTTCAAGCAGAATTTACTATTTGATTTCCCTTTCGATTTTATTATATTTCTCTACCATGATTACTTTGCTGACAATCGTGTTTGCCGTCTGTGAGACTTTGGGGGCGGTGCAGCCGCGCGCCAACGCCGACAACAAGCAGATGGCGCAGCACAAGTTTCAGGAAGCCTTGTCGCTGCGTCAAGCGCTGCCGTTGGAGGATTATCTCGACCGGCTGCAGGAAGTGACAAGACTCGACGGCAAATTCGCTGAGGCGTTTCACGAGCTGGGGCGCGCGTATATCGAGCAAGGCACGATTGACGGCCGCACCCGCGCGTTAGCGGCGCTCGGACGAGCCATTCAGCTGGCGCCGCAAAATACCGAATTCCGCTACACGCTGGCGACGCTCTATATAAAACGCGGCTCCGATGGCGATGCGAGGAGCGAGCTGCGCAAGATCATGAAAATCGATCCGGCTGATCCGCGGCCATATTATCATCTCGCGCTGTTCAAAGAAGAAGACATGTTGCACTATCGCGAGATGGTGAGCCTGCACGAGGACGCGGTCATTCATTTCTATCCGTTTGCCGAGAAGGATTTTGTCGAGGCCGAGCGCCTGTTGCGCAGCGCCCTCGGCCTCGATCCCAAAATGGCCGAGGCGTACCATCATCTTTCCGGGCTTTATTTTGAGGCGCAGCGTTACGATAAAATGGCGGAGCTATTGGATCGGGCCGTCAAGCAAGTGGCCGCCGTGGACATTTTTCTTTTTCTCGGTCTGGCGCGGCAGCAGCTCGGCCAACCCGATTCCGCGCTGCAAGTTTATCAACGGGCGTTGCAAATGATGCCGCCGGCAGATCGCGCTTTTTTTCATTCGCTGCAACCGGTGCTCGCGCCTGATTCACTATCATTTTATGAAAACGCGCCGGATTCGCTCAAAACCCAACTGCAACAGCGTTACTGGAAAGGGCGGGATCCGCTCTTTCTCACTGAGGCCAACGAGCGGTTGCTGGAGCATTTCGGCCGCATCGCGTATGCAAATCTGCGCTACAGCGTGCCGGAGAAAAACCTCGCCGGCTGGAAAACCGACCGCGGCCAAACGCTCATTCGCTTCGGCCAGCCGCAGCAGCGCGTGCGCACGCGCGCCGATCTCGGCACCTCGCCCAGCGGCCACATCACGCTGAACGCTTCGCGCGAGTTTTGGGATTACGGCGATTTTCAGATGATCTTTGACGACCGGTTTTTGAACCGCAACTATTCTTTTGCCTGGGGCAGTGTCGGTGAAATTGACGGGAAATGGCTTTTCGAGCAGAAAATCCGCGAAGCGCCCGAGCGCTACGTTTATCCGCACGGCGGCCGGCGCCTGGATTTGCCGCACGTCATTGCGCAATTCCGCAGCCCGGCAGACTCCGTGGACGCAAGCTCCACACGGCTCGAAATTTATTTCGGCATCCCGGACTCTTCTTTGCAAGCAATGCCCGGCAAAGCTTCGCTCTTGGCTCTGCGCCGCGGCTTGTTCTTTTTTGATGACGCCTGGAACGAGATCCGGCAGTGGCGGGAAGATCGCCAACTTAGCCATCTCGCCGGCAGTGATCCTGCATCCGCTCCCGATTCGCCCGCTCATCTTCTCGATCGTTGGACGGTGCGCATGCCCCCGGGCGCGTATCATCTTTCGCTCGAGGTGATGGAAAAAAATTCCGGTCGTTCCGGCGCCGCGCGCGAAACGATCACGGTTGAAGATTTCACCGGCGCGTCTTTGCAAATGAGCGATGTGGTTTTGGCGAGCGCGTCAACAAGAATTTCCGGCACGGAAAATTCCGGACTGGCGCTTTATCAAAAAGACGGCGTCCATCTCGTGCCCTGCCTTTCCTACCGGTTTGGCGCCGATACGCCGATTTATGTTTATTACGAAGTCTATAATTTAACGCTCGCTGCCAACGGCCAAAGCCGCTATCGGATCGACTACGTTGCCGAGTCGCAGCAAGAGGCCAAGAGCCTCGTCAGCCGCGCTTTCGACCGCATCGGGAAGCTTTTGGGAAAGGGCGCGCGCCCGGTCGCGATCACCTCATCATTTGAATCTGCCGGCGATCAGCGCCTCGAAAAACTTTATCACAGCATTGCCATACTCGGGCATCCGGCCGGCCCATACGATTTGACGATCCGCCTCATCGACCAAATCTCCGGCCAAAGCGCCGAGCGCCGTGTCACATTTGAAATCGTAAAATAATTGCAACCATTTTGAGAAGGAAAATGCTTATGATTGATGGCGTGGAAATCAAAGAACTGGTCACGCATCCGGATGAACGCGGTTTTTTTCGTGAGATTATTCGCAAATCCGACCCTTTTTTTAAAGAAGGTTTTGGCCAATTGAGCCATTCCTGCATGTATCCCGGCGTGGCCAAGGCCTGGCATATTCATCAATTTCAGATCGACTGGTGGTACGTGCCGGTCGGCAATTTAAAATTGGCGCTGTTCGACAAACGTCAAAATTCGCCGACACGCGGCAAGCTGCAAACGATTTTCATGGGGGAAAATTATCCCGCCAAAGTGGTGCGCATCCCTCCGGGCGTGGCGCATGGCTGCAAGGCGTTGGGCGGCGGCGTCACCCATCTTTTCTACGTGACGTCGTCGGTCTACGATCCCAAAGACGAGGGGCGCATTCCGCACGATGATGATTCCATCGGCTACGATTGGCTGGCGGGTCCGGAGATCAAGTAAACGCAACGGTGTAACGGTTGTTTCATGCTCCTGCTCATACTCTTCGCTATTCCGGAGTTTTAAAAGCGCGTAAGAGTAAAAGTACGAGAAAACAAGGAGAAAAAATGGATCTAGATATCGCCGGAAAAGTTGCATTGGTCACGGCGTCGAGCCGAGGTTTGGGGCGGGCCACAGCCGAAGTTTTGGTGCAAGAAGGCGTGAATGTTTTTATCTGCGCGCGCGGCGCCATCACCTTGGAGCAAACGACGGGCGCCATTCGGGCTTTGGGCGGCGGCGAAGTCGAAGCGATGGTGGCAGATGTCACCAAAGCCGAAGAGGTGACCGCCCTCGTCAAGCGTTGTGTCGAGCGCTTTGGCCGTCTCGATATTCTCGTCAACAATGCCGGCGGGCCGCCGACCGGCACGTTTGCGGAGCTGACTGAAGAGCACTGGCAGAGGGGCTTCGAGCTGATCCTGATGAGCATGAACCGGCTCTGCATCGCCGCCATTCCGCACATGAAAAAACACAAATGGGGCCGCATTATCAATATCGCTTCGATTGCGGCGCGGCAGCCGCTCGAAGGCGTGGCGATTTCCAACACTTTGCGGCCGGCGATGCTCGGCCTTGCCAAAACGTTGTCGCTCGAGCTGGCGCCGCTCAACATCACGGTGAACACCATCGCGCCGGGATGGGTACACACCGATCGTGTCAATGAAATTTTGCAAGCCCAGTCAAAGCGCGAAGGCATCACGCTGGACGAAGCTTTATCGCGCGCCGAGCGGACGATCCCGCTCGGCCGTTTGGGCCGCCCCGAAGAAGTCGGCACGTTGGCCGCATTTTTAGCGAGCAAACGGGCGAGCTTCATCACCGGCAGCACGTTTTTGGTGGATGGAGGAGCCTATCGCGGCCTGTGAGGCGTGGTTCATTGTAAATTTTGAATTGAAAATTTTCAATTTGCAATTTGAAATTTGCAATGCACGACCTAGCATTGCATGAAAATTTTGCGGCCGCGATGTTTTTTGAAAAAATACAATTTTAAAATACCAAAGAATGGATTTAAGAACGCTCTTTTTTAATTATCGCAGTTACACGCCGATTCCGCTGCTGTTGGCGATATTGCTCTGGGCGGCTCCCTCGCCGGCAAGCCTGGCAGGAGGTTTTGCGCTGGCCCTGCTCGGTGAAAGCATGCGAATTTGGGCCGTGCGCCATGCCGGCGGCGCCACCAGAACCACGGGTAGGCCCGGCGCCGGCGCCGAGCTGATTACTCACGGACCGTTCGCCTACGTGCGCAACCCGCTTTATCTTGGCAATTTTCTTTTGAGCCTCGGCCTTTGCCTCATGGCGTGGGCGTGGATGCCGTGGATGCTCTTGCTTTTTATTGCGCTTTTCGGCGTGCAATACAGCTTGATCGTTTCTCTCGAAGAAGAGCGCTTGCGCCAACACTTCGGCCAGATTTATGAAAAATATTTGCAAGCCGTGCCGCGCTTCATTCCCCGGCTGCAACCTTACAACACTCAGCGCGTGCCGGGCATGCCGCTTGGCCGCGCTTTGAAAATTGAAAAGAACACGCTGCTCAGTTTTTTCCTGGTCACGGCGGCGATCTTTTTGCGCTGGAAATTCAGCGCGGCGAATTAATATTTCAGGGCGAATTTTTAAAGAACGCCAACAGATATTTTGCATGTTTTCAAGTTTGTTTAGTGAAGCCCGTGATTTTACAGGCTTTTTT
The DNA here is from genome assembly GCA_050732275.1 of bacterium. Classification (GTDB taxonomy): domain Bacteria; phylum Zhuqueibacterota; class Zhuqueibacteria; order Zhuqueibacterales; family Zhuqueibacteraceae; genus Zhuqueibacter. The sequence continues at coordinate 1,397 of JBOHQZ010000435.1, read as the reverse complement.
CGTTGCGGTTCCCCTACGGGCGTAGCCCTTTCGTTGCAAGTATTTCATTGCGAATTTGAATTGAAAAAGATAGAAAACAAGTTCGTTGCGCTGATCGTTGCCGGCGAGGCCAGCGGCGATCTGCACGGCGCCGGCCTCGTTCACGAGCTGAAACGGCTTGCGCCGGAAGCGGAAATCATCGGCATCGGCGGCGATGGCATGGCAGCCGCGGGGATGGAGCTGCTCTTTCACATTCGCGACATGGCAGTGATCGGCTTCACCGAAGTGCTGCGGCATTTGCGCTTTTTCCGCCGCGTGATGCGCACGCTCGAAGATGAAGTGGCGCGCCGCCGGCCGGCGGTCGTCATTCTCATCGATTATCCGGGTTTCAATTTGCGTTTCGCCGCGCGGCTGCGCGCCCGTTATGAGAAGCCGCCGAAAATTTTTTACTATATCGCGCCGCAAGTGTGGGCGTGGGGCGCCAAGCGCATCCCGAAAATGGCGAGACTCGTCGATCAGATGGCCGTCGTCTTTCCGTTTGAAGCTCCGCTCTTCCAATCTGCCGGCATTCCAACCGAATTCGTCGGTCATCCGTTGTTGGAGGGGCTACGCCCGAAATCAAACACCGACACATTCTTTGCGCGTTATCAAATCGACGCCGCGCGGCCACTGTTGGGGCTTTTGCCCGGAAGCCGGCACCAGGAACTCGAGCGTTTGCTGCCGGACATGGTGGCCACTGCGCAGCTTCTGCGGCAGACGATTCCCGGCTTGCAGATCGCCGTGGCCATGGCGCCGACCTTGCCGGAATCTTTGTATCGAACTTGGATAAAAGACGATGATATTCGTCTCGTGGCGAATGCCACCTACGAAGTCATGCGCGACAGCAGCGCTTGCTTGGTCTGTTCCGGCACGGCAACTTTGGAAACAGCTTGCTTTGAGACGCCGCTTGCGGTGGTTTATCGCGTCTCGCGCTTGTCATACGAAATCGGCAAGCGCGTTGTCAAGCTGCCATATATCGGCCTGGTCAATGTCGTTGCCGGGCGGAAAATCGTGCCGGAGTTTATTCAGCACGATTTTGTGCCGGCGCGCGTGGCGCCGGTTTTGGCGAAGCTCATTAAGGACAGTGAATATCGCGCCGAAGTTCAACGCGCCCTGGCCGAAGTTCGCACCAAGCTCGGCACAGCGGGGGCGAGCCGGCGCACGGCGGAGTTGGCGCTGCAGCTTGGGGAGCAGTATTGCGGTGAGAACGATTTATTGCACAAAACGCAAAACCTTTTGCTCCCAACTGATAAATGAGGTTTCCGTAAAAAGTCAAAAATCTGAAACGGCATACAATATATTGAAGTCAGAAACACATTGACATACAACTTATTGTATCAAAACACAAAATTTTTCAAAACCACAGACTTTTTACGAGA
>JBOHQZ010000434.1:0-5831 GCA_050732275.1 bacterium | reverse complement strand
GATTGAAAGGCCTTTTCACAAGGAGTTCAAACTCATGCGACAGCAAAGCAAAGAATTTGCGCGTATTCAGGGCAAAAAAGAAATCTATCATGTCGATGTCGAGCTGGATCAATTGTTGACGAGCTTTCGTTTGGCGCTCGCCAATCTTCTCGCCTTTTTGGCCAAGGAGATTCTTGAGGAGACCGCCATCGAAATGAATACGCTGATTCAATCGATATTATTTTTGCCTGGAAGAATCGAACATCACTCCGGACGGCGTCGGGTCTATATCACAAAGAACGACAAGGATCCAAAGTTCATGGTGAAATTGGCCAAAGGCCTGGCAAAACTGAATGCACTCAAGATTCGCCATCCAGGCGGAGTAATTTATGAATTCGAACTCGTCTAGTCGCATTTAAATTCTCCATGTTTTTAATTTAGCCGATACTCATGTATTACAAAGTCAGTACCAAAAATATCTGCAAAGCGATTGTTTAGTTATAGGTCAATGATTTTAAAAACTTAAAATATATACATACTGGTGGGAAAAGCTCTTTTGCGCATGGAGCATGTGGGAAATATTTTCAAGGTTCCCTGGTCTGCGTTGTGTAAAACTTACAACACTACAAACTTATAGCCGCCACTATCAACATTCCACTCACCCCGCACGCGATATTCACCACATCATTATCCAACCATCGCCATCCCGACGCGTGGTTTGCAGGTTGTCCGCAATGCTCGCCGCGCTCGGTTATCTTTCCACACACAACACAACGATTCCGTCGTTGCAGCGTTGCGCCGAGCAAGCTGTCGATGAACTGCGCGATAATGCCGCCGATGGTCACGCCAATAAATAGCTGCCAATGAATCTCAATTTTTTTGAAAAAACGATAGCTTAAATATCCCGCCAAAGCCACGAGCGCCGCACCCAAAATCGCGCCGAGAACGCCTACCAATGTAATTCCACCGGAAGTTCCTGGCGCAACCAATTTTCCAGTTAAAATAGAGCGTGGTTGTTTTCCGAGCCTCAAGCCGATTTCTGTTGCCCAAGTATCCGCCGTTGCGGCGGCGAGCCCGCCGAGATAAAGCAGAAAAGCTGTTTCATTTTTAATGAATAAACTGGTAATCACCGTGAGCGTCGGGAGCAGGCCATTCGCCAAAACCTGCACCGCATCGCGGCAGTCGCCTTTGGCAATCATTTTTTCTGCCACCGTGGCGTTTTGCTGCGGCAGCTTGGAGAGCAGGCTGGAGACGATGAAGAACAACAGCATCGGAATGGCAAAAGACCATCCGCCGATACCAAAGACAAACGTTCCAATAATAAATCCTGCCAACGCGCCGCTTAAATCCAAAGCTTTAACAGTAAACGCAGCGCTCACAACCGTTAACGCCAAAGCTTCGCCAAAAAGAAATTGGATTTGAGTTTCCGGTTTTAAAATCACCAATAATCCCAATGCGGAGAGCAGCGGCACAGTCAAATTATCCGAGCCGCGATAGGAGATCGCTTCAGCGGCGGTGGCGAGCAGGCCGATGGCTATTGCAACCAAAATGCTGCTGCCAAAAGTTAAACCGTCATGGTGACGAAACAGTGCCAATCCCAAAGCAACCAAAAACGCCGAGCAGGCAAACATTGCAACACTGCCTTGCAAAGATTTTTTGTCCCACGACAGTGGCAAAATTTTGCGCTGCTGCACTTTGCCGGCGATGATTCCCGCGATCGCATCACCAAATGCCATGAGCGCGAATGAAATCGAGAGAATCATCACTTGGCGCTGCCAAAACAGCAGCAACAATACCGCATAAGATAGCGGATAATAAAACGTGCCGAGCGAAGCGCGGGAAACCTCGTGAATGGATTTCAGCTTGCCGTGTTGGATTGCCCACCAATTAGCCAAAGCAAAAAACGCGGTGATGATAAAAATTGGCACCCAAGAAGTGAACAGCCACGGCGCCGGCAAAACCGCCACACCGGTGGCAATGTGGATGAACTTGCGCAAAGCTTCGGTGCGGTGAGGGTAACGGCGATAAAGGCGCTCCGCCAACGCGAGAAGAACGAGCATGCCAACAAATAGCAACGTGCCAAGCAGCCAATCTGTGGCAGGAGTCTCTGGTAGCGCCGGCATACGAGAGAATTGCCTTTCATCAAAATTTGCCTAAAAATCTCTACAACAAAAAGACCGCAAGTTTTTTGAAGGTAGTCAAGAAAGAGATGATCTGCAACTGAAAAGGGGATGGGCAATCAAACCCCCAGATTAGTGGATTAAAAACCATGTCATGCAGGAGGCATCCTTTTTGTTGTCAAATATAGTACAGGATTGAAAAGGGATTCATCCTGAATGACATCTTCTCCGCCCTTGACTTGCGGCGTTATATGGGCAAAGCGAGGTGGGGATCATAATAGCAAAAAGTCGGACTTGCGTTTATAGCAAGCCCGACTTTGGACTTTCGACTTCGGACTATTTACTGCAGCGTAAAGCGGGGGCCGGTTTGCGGCTTGGGCAGCGGTTTGCGCGGCAGCTTTTCTTCGCGCATGGCAGCGTGATAAACGAACGAGGCCATGATCACCGAAGCTTGCATCAAATCGCTCTTGATAGCATGATCGTAAACATCCATGTTGGTGTGGTGCGTGCGCGTGTCGTAATCGATCTCATCTTGAACGAATTGGAAGCCGGGCAGGCCGACGCCGTCGAACGCGAGATGGTCGGTGCCGCCGGTGTTGCGAATCGTCAGCGTGTTCGCGCCAAGATCGTTGAACGGCTTGAGCCACGCTTCGAAGATTGGCCGCACCATGTCGTTGCCCTGCAGATAAACGCCGCGAATTTTGCCGGTGCCGTTGTCGAGGTTGAAATACGCGGCGAATTTTGCGTGCTCCGGCTTGGGCTGCATGTTCGCAGGATCAGCGAAATGTTGCTTCACGTAACCGCGCGAGCCGAGCAAGCCCTGCTCTTCGCCGCTCCACAACGCAATACGAATCGTGCGGCGCGGCTGAAGGCCGAGCGTCTTCAAAATTCGCACCGCTTCCATCGTGACGGCGCAACCGGCAGCGTTATCCGTCGCGCCCGTGGCCGGATGCCACGAATCGAGATGGCCGCCGAGCATGACGACCTCTTCTTTGAGCTTTTTGTCGGTGCCGGAAATTTCCGCAACCACGTTGTAACCGAGCGAGTCTTCTTCGTGAAAACGGTTTTTGATATTGACTTCCAATTTCACCGGTAGGCCTTTTTCTAACAAACGCCAAACGCGCGAGTAATGCTCGATGGCGACAACCATGGTCGGCAATGCTTGTTCAGCGCCGATGTTGCGCGAGCCGGCGCCGCCTGCGAAAAGAGTGCCGTGCTCGCCGCGGCTGGGTTGGAGCAAGACTGCAGCGCCTTCGTCACGGAAGAATTTCGCCATTTTATCCCGCAAGGCGCGTTGCGCGCGAAATTCCTGCCGGCGGGATTCAAACGGCGAGGCCGCGCCCAGTTCCGGCGCCTGGGCCAACTCGGCTAGAGCCTTCTCGTCGCGGCGTTTAGCATCGGCCTCGAAATGCGTCTCTGCCTCGCGCGGCTTCTGCATCAACACGATGGCGCCGCGCAGTTTGCCTTTATATTTGGCCAGATCTTCTTCGGTGGTGGCCTCCACCATAACGGGTGTGCCAGAGACCGCGCCATTGGTGCCGGCAGTCCAGGCTTGCGGGTATGCAATGATAGGTTGATATTGCGGCTCGAGCATCTCGATGGAAAATTTTTCCGCCGTCCAGCCGCGGCCGAAAGCGCCCCACGATTCGAGCTTCGCATTTTCCAGGCCCCATTTCGCCATTTGATCGCGCGCCCATTCACTGGACGCTTTCATGTTCGGCGACCCGGTCAAGCGCGGGCCGTGTACATCGGTCAGCCAAAAAAGCGTTTCCATCACCTGTGAGTTTTGCAGACCTTCCGCTCTGATCCGGTTAATCACTTCCAGATTTACCGGCTCTTGTGACCAAGCGACTTGTGCCAGCGCCGCCACGAACAACACGAGAACGAGACGATGACGTTGCATCACTCTTCCTCCTTGCGTTAACAGTGACCATCCCTGCGTGATTTATGCCAGACTACATTAAGTTCAAGACTTCAAAAGAATCGATTCGTTCAACCGCGAAAATCTCATTTACCGAATAATTTTTTCACCAAGCGGTTGGTCATATTCTCTATCTCGGCAATATGAAAAATATATCCGCTGGTGACGAATGCGAGCGCGAAGATGCTGCCGATTATCAAACAACTCAACAAGCTTCCATTAAAGGTCGCGAGATCGATGCTGTACAGCGCTTGGGTTTTGAACCAATGCAGAGCGAGGCCGGTGACGGCGCTCAGAACAATCATCTTGGCAAAAAATTGATAAATAGCGGCGCTGCCGGCGTTGCCGGCCCGGTGATTCCACAGCGCGTAGAGCAACGTGGTTTGGATGATGGCTGAAATTGACATCGCCAGGGCCACGCCGTTGATGCCGAGATGCTGCATGCCGTACCAGTACAACGGCAAACTCGCCAATACAGCGAGCGTGCCGAAAATGGTTGGAAAGAGCGTGTCTTGCATAGCGTAGTAACCGCGCACGACAACGGTTTGTCCGGCAAACGCAAAAGCGCCGATGAGCGTGAACATAAGCGCAGCAGAAGTGCGCGCAGTGGCAACGGCGTCAAAGCTGCCGCGTTGAAAGAGCAATCGGATCACTTCGTGGCGCAGCACCATGAGCAAAACCGAAAATGGAATCACCAACGCGATGTAACGCCGCAGGGTGTCATTGAGCAGGCGGTTCATTTCTGCCAGCTTGCCTTCTGCGACCAGCCGCGCGAGAAAAGGAAACGAGGCGACGCCGGCGGCTTGGCCGAAGATGCCGACCAACACGAACATGACGCGCAGCGCGTAATCCAGCGTCGCGACGCCGCCTTGGGGCAGATACGAGCCGAAAAATCTATAAAAAAATTCGTTGGAGAACGTTGCGGTCAATCCCACCATCAACGGCAAAGTGAGCAAAACGTATTTTTTCAAATCGGGGTGGCGCAGATCGAAAATGGGCGAAAGCTTCATGCCGGCGCGTTTCGCGCCAACGTACTGAATCCAGAAATTGCCGACAAAAGCGCCGGCGAGCACGCCCCAGGAAAACCCCTCCATGCCGATCCAGCGGCTGAGCAGAATGCCGCCGAGAATGATACCCAAATTGTAAATCAGCGGCGCGAGCGCCGGCAATTTGAATTGCTCTTTGGCAAATTGCACCGCCATCAGCATGCCGCCGATAAAAAAGAAAAGCTGCGCCGGCAGGATGATGCGGGTCATGCGTATCGCGCTAGCGATCTGGCTGGCGTCTTTCAAGCCTGGCGCGGTGATGGCGACCAACTGCGGGGCAAAGATAAACGCGATCCCGATCAAAACGATCAACATTGCGCCGAACGTGGTGAGGATGAGCGAGAAAACCTGCCAACCTTCGGCTTCCTTATTTTGCACAAGGTAACCGGAGAAAATCGGAATGAACGTGACCGAGAGAAAGCCGCTGGCGACGACGTGATTGAGAATTTCCGGAATGATGAACGCGACTTGATAAGCATCCACCGCGCCGCTGGCGCCGCCGAGGTAGCCGATCACCATGTTGCGCAGCAAACCGATAACGCGGCTGAGCAGCACCGAAGCCATCATGATCAGCGCGGCGAGACCGACTTTTTTGGTGAGGGAGGGAGGCATCAACAAATCTTCTTGATTTTCATTTAATGATCTGTTACATTGAATTAATACAGTTGAGAGCGAACTTTGCACATATTAAAAACTATTGAGATGCAAATTCCAGGGAGGAAAAGCTATGGCTCTCAAATTTATTCAACAAGATGCGACAACCTT
>JBOHQZ010000433.1:0-5833 GCA_050732275.1 bacterium | reverse complement strand
AAGTCCCGAAAGGGACGGATGAAAACGAAATGCGTGTAATTTTTCAGGCGTTCTTTTCAATCGTCCCTTGCGGGACTTGGAGACGCTGTTATTTCAAATTCCCAGAGATAAAATCTCTGGGCTATTCTCACGCTGTCCCTACGGGACGGGATCATTGTCTGCATCTGTCTGTTTACTGATCACTGGTTACTGTTTACTCGTATCTTAGTGCTTCCACCGGATTCGCCAGCGCCGCTTTGATCGCCTGCGTGCTCACCGTCAGCAATGCGATGAGCAAAGCCAATCCGCCCGCGAGCGCAAACACCCACCAGCCGATGTCGATGCGATACGCAAAATCTTGCAGCCACTTGTTCATGGCAAAATAGGCCACCGGCCAGGCGATAAGATTGGCCAGCAGGACCCACTTGCTGAAATCTTTGGAAAGCAGGGCCACGAGATTCGGCACGGACGCGCCCAAAACTTTGCGCACGCCGATTTCCTTGGTGCGTTGTTCCGTCGCAAACGCCGCCAATCCCAGCAAGCCGATGCAGGCGATGAAAATCGTCAGGATGGAAAAGATCAAAAATATTTTTCCCAAACGCTGCTCCGCCGCATACTGTTCTTCAAAACTTTCATCCAAAAATTTGTATTCAAACGGCATGGCGGCAGCAAAGGTTTTCCATTCGGATTCCAGCAACTTGAGGCTGTTTGCCAGATCGGCGCGCGGAACGCGAACCACGATGCAGGAATTTGGAATCTCGTAAGATTTTGACGCGTGGTGGAATAAAGCAAACGGCGTAATCGGCGAGTGCAGCGTCATGAAATTGAAATCCTTCATCACGCCGATGACTTTATATTCTCTATTGTTGCCGCCAGGATACGCAAGAGTCTTGCCGAGCGGATCATCCCAGCCGAAAAACTTCACCGCCGACTCGTTCAAAAGCACGCCATCCGTATCCGTTGAAAATTCTTTAGAAAAGCCGCGGCCTCGAACGATCTCGATGTTCAGCGTTCGCAGGTAATCCTCGTCGGCCATATAAGAGTTCAATTGAATGTCGATTTGCTCGCCGCCTTTGCTCTCGGCATTGTATGAATCCTCAAAACCATAATATGGTGGGACCGCGGTGGCAATGGAGGCGTTGAGAAAGCGAGAATTGCTCTTCAACCTTTCTTTAAAAGCTTCGGCCTGATTGCCCAGCCGCTGATTGTCATTGGAGATGATGACGACGCCTTCTTTATTAAAACCCATATCGGCCTGGCGAAAGAAATCCATTTGCTTTTGCACGAGCAGCGTGCAAACGATCAATCCGATGGTGATCGCAAATTGAAAAACGACCAGGCCGCTTCTCAGCTTCTGGCTTTTGCCGCCGGCTCGAACAGTGCCTTTGAAAATTTGCACCGGCTTGAAAGATGATAAATAGAAACCAGGATAGCTTCCGGCAATAATGCCGACGAGCAGCGCCAACAGAATCAACGCCGCGGGCAACCACGAGGGATCGAAAAGATTGAGTTGCAGATTTTTTCCGGAGAGCTGATTGAAGGGAGCGATGAACAATTCCACCAAGAACAGAGCAATCACCATGGCGATCGCGCTGAAGGCGATGGCTTCAACCAGAAATTGGCTGACGAGCATCGACTTCTTGGAGCCGAGCGCTTTGCGCACGCCGACTTCTTTGGCGCGGTTGGCTGAGCGCGCCGTCGCCAGATTCATGAAGTTGATGCAGGCGATCAAAAGAATGAAAACGGCGATGGTTGCAAAAATATAAACGTAAGCTTCATTGCCGACGGGCCCCAAACGATTGCCCGTTTGGCCCGAGCGGAGATAAATGTCCGTCATCGGCTGGAACACGAAGTTCCAGCGACCGCCGCTCGCAATCATTTCATCGTACGAACGGCCAACCCGTTTGAAAGCAGTCGCCGCATATTTCTTTACCAACGCTGGGATTTTGGCCTCGACAGCAGTTACAGAGACGCCTTGCTCAAGCTTCGCATAAGTCCCCACCTGCATCCAAAACCAGCTCCAATCAAAATACGCGACTTCGGGATGCGATGAAATCGAAGTCAACAGGTCGAATTGCAAGTGCGAATTGGGCGGCGGGGATTTCACGACGCCGGTTACTTTGAAAGCATTGTGGTACATTTTCTTGCCGAAAATCAGTTTCTCTTCGCCGATGGCCAGAATTCTGCCGAGCGCCGGCGCATTGCCAAAATATTTCGCGGCAGTTTCGTCGGTCAAGATCACGCTATTCGGCTCAGCCAACGCCGTCTGTGAATTTCCCGACAAAAATTCGAAGTCAAAAATTTCAAAAAAGTTTGCATCGACGCCGCGAATGAGGGATTCGTTGAAAAATTTATTTTCGTACCGCACGATCATTTTGGAAACCGGAAAGACGCGAGTTGCTGCCGAGACTTCCGGAATCTCATTGACGAGCGTTGCGGCAAGCGGCGGCGGTGTGCCTGGACCAACGCCTTCATTATTATTCCATTTGAAATCCCAGTTCACGCGATAAATGGCGTCCGCATTTTTATGAAAGCGGTCAAAGCTGATTTCGTCGCGAACCCACAACAGAATGAACAGGGCGCAGGCCAGTCCGATGGCCAATCCACAAATGTTGATGAACGAGTACAATTTGTGTTTGACGAAATTGCGAACGGCGATTTTGAGATAGTTTTTGAGCATGGCTTCTCCATTTCGGATTTGGGATTGCGGATTGCGGTTGTTTAATTTGCCTTTGGCACCGCAATCCGAAATCCCCAATTCGCAATCAATTCACTCATATCGCAGCGACTTCACCGGATTCGCCAGCGCGGCTTTGATTGATTGGTAGCTCACCGTCAGCCAGGCGATGAGCAAGGCAACGGCACCGGCCAAAAGAAACACGCCGGCGCCAAGCTCGATGCGATAGGCGAAGTCATCGAGCCAGCGACGCATTGCCATATAGGCCAGAGGCGCGGCGAAAACAAAACCGAGCAAGACGAGCTTGGTGAAATCTTTCGACAGCAGCGCGATGACGCCGGGAACGGAAGCGCCGAGCACTTTGCGGATGCCGATTTCTTTGGTGCGCTGTTCTGCTGCAAACGAGGCCATGCCGAACAATCCCAAACAGCCGATGAAGATCGCCAGCGCGGCAAAATAGCTCACGATTTTTCCAAGCTGCGCTTCGAATTTGTAAAGCTGGTCGAGCCGATCGTCGAGAAAGGAAAATTCCATGGCGCGTTCGGACTCGAACTGCGCCCAAATTTTTTGAATCTGGCTCACCGTGTGAGAGAGATTTCCGGCGTTCAAACGGACAGAAATGTATGGCAGCGGGCCATTGAAAAGCCCGATGACCAGCGGCTCGATTTTCCGGTGCAGCGAGGCAAAATGGAAATCCTTGATCACGCCGACGATTTGCCCGCGCTGCGGATTTCTATCACCCGAGGCGATGAATCTGCCGATGGCCGGCTTCAGATCGTAAGATTTGACCGCTGCTTCGTTGACGATGTAAACAAAATTCGTGTCCGTCGAAAACGTTTTGGAAAAATCTCGGCCTTCGTGAAACTCGAGACCATAGACCGTCGCGAAATCGTGCCCGACGAAAACATAAGGCAGCGCCAACTTTTCGCCTTCGTTTATTTCTTTAAAGAAAATCGAGCGGATGGGAAAGCCCTCTCCTATCGGCGCAGAATTTCTCGTCACGCCGGCGACCTCGGGAATTTGCAAAAGCTGCTGCTTGAACGATGCATACGCCGCAACCCACTTGGTGCCAGGCGCTTTGATGAGCAGCATTTGTTCTTTTTGAAAGCCGAGTTTTTTGCTGCGGATAAAATTCATTTGCTGCGAGATCGTGGCGATGGCGACGAGCAGAATGATGGTAATCGCCATCTGCAAGACCACCAAGCCTTTTCTCAATCTCGCGCCGCCAGCGATTCTGGCAAACGCGCCTTTCAAAGTTTTGCTCGGCTGAAAAGCCGCCAAGAAGAATGCAGGATAGATGCCCGCGAACAGGCCGACGACCAGGCTCAGGCCGATGAAGCCGAGCACCCACCAGCCGTTGGCGAAGAGATTCAAGCGCAATTGAATGGTGGAAAGCTCGTTGAAAATCAGCAGGAACAGCTCGATCAACCCGACGGCAAAAATGACCGCGAGGCCGCTGACGAGCATGGACTCCGCCAGGAATTGTTTCACCAGTTGCATGCGATAAGCACCGAGCACTTTGCGCATGCCCACCTCTTTGGCGCGATGGATAGAGCGCGCCGTGGTGAGGTTCATGAAATTGATGCAGGCGATGACGAGCACGAGCAACGCGACGGCAGAGAAAATATAAATGTAAAGAATATCGTTATTGGCTTCGATTTCGTTTTCCAACTGCGAGACGAGATGAATATCTTTGACCGGCTGCAGGAACAGCCGTGAGTTCTGCCGCGTCGGCGGAAAATATTTTTTGACGATTTGCGCGAGCTTGCCTTCAAATTCGGCTGCGAAAGCTCCTTGGCGCAGCTTGATGTAAGTCCAAGCCGGATAGGCGAACCAGCTTTTGAAGAAGTCCGGATTGGTCGTCGCCATCTGCGCGTTCTCGAAAGAGGCGAGCACGTCATATTTGAAATGCGTGTTTTCCGGCGCATTGGCGACGACGCCGGTGATCTTGAAATCGACGTTGCGGTTATTGAGATTGACCGTCACCACTTCGCCGAGAATGTCGAGGCTGCGGAAATACTTCTCGGCGATTTGCCGGCTCACGACCATGCTGTTCGGGTGAGTGAGCGCCGTCTCGGCGCTGCCGCGCAAAAAGGGAATCGCGAACAGCTTGAAGAGCGTCGAATCGGCAAAATAAAAGCGCTCTTCGGTGAATTGCTGATCTTCGATTTTGACGACAGCCGACTCGTTGGATTTGAACAGACGGGCGGCGGCGATCACTTCGGGATAATCTTTTTGCAGCACTTCCGCCAATCCGTAGGTGGCGTTGGCCTGGCCCTGACTGAGGCCGGTGGCGTCTTTCAAAACCGCGACGCGGTACAATTGTTCTGCGTCTTGATGATATTTATCGTAACCCAGCTCGTTTTGAACGTAGAGCAAAATCACGCCGCCGCAGGCCATGCCGACGGCCAATCCGAAAACATTGATGAATGAATAAGCTTTGTGCTTGAGCAAATTTCTGCCGGCGACTTTGAGATAGTTTTTGAGCATGGTAAAGTCCGAAGTCTTTTGTCCGAGGCTCGAAGCCAATTAACAGAAGAGGGCTATTTTAGCCTCTTTCCTTGAATTGTTACGGCTTGACTTTTTCAATTGTCTGTCGTAAATTAGGTTATTCATAATCGAGTATAAATCAAATTCTAACAGGTGAAAAAAATCATGCCAACTTTAGAAAAACTTGAAGAACTGATTTACAAGGGTTTCAAAGAAACCGACGAGCGCATTGAAAAAAACCGGCAAGAATCCGACAAGCGCGTCGAACGGCTGCAGCGCGAAACCCAGCGTGAGATTGATAAAGTCTCCAAACAGCTTGGCGGCGTTACCGAGTCGCTTGGCAGATTCTCCGAGCCGGGAGTTTTGGCGGCGGTCAAAAGGCTTTTTGACAAGCGCGGTATTCCATTGAACCATCTTTTTCGCAATTTGGTCGGCCACCTCAACGGCGACACCATGGAAACCGACATCATCGGCGTCGGACCGGAACATGCGGTTTTGATCGAAATCAAATTGCGCTTGCGGCAATCCCACGTCAAAGAGTTTTTAGAAAAGAAAATGCCGCGTTTTTTAAAATTCTTTCCGAATCAACAACGGCCCGTGCTCTACGGCGGCGTCGCCGGCATGAGCATCGACGAAGATGCCGACCGCTTTGCCTATAAACAGGGACTATTCGTCATCACTCAAAGC
>JBOHQZ010000432.1:0-5839 GCA_050732275.1 bacterium | reverse complement strand
AAAGGCCGCCATACCGGCACTCCGCCTCGCTCGGCTTGCAGTTATCGGCGGCTTCCTGGCCGTGTTTGTTGAAAGCCGATTTTGGCCTTATCACTTTACGCCGATATTGCCATTTCTGGCTTTTGGCGTGCTCATCGGATTGCAACGGGTACGCGAATTTTTCTCGAATAAAAGCTCGCTGAAAATCAAACCAGCCGCAGTTGGAAGCGCCACCATTGGAATTGTTCTGCTCTTTTTGCCGCCGTTGATTTTTATCGGCAAAGATTTGCGCCTTGTTTATTCGTCTGCATCAAATACTGACACACGCGTTGATTTATTCGTCCTGCCGGCTTTGGCGCAGATGCACGGCGAGCGCTTGCAGGTGGTGCAGACGCTGCGTCTGCTAATGTGCCCCGCAGATGAGATTTACGTGCTCGGCAGCGATCCGGGAATTTATCTCGCGCTGCAAAAGCGAACGTCATGCCGCCATGCCAATCCGGGGGATTTGTTATATGACTACGCCGAGGTGAACAGCCCAGCCCATCGCCGGCGCTGGCGAGCTGAAATCTTTGACTACCTGAAAAATCGCCAGCCGGATTGGTTGATCGTGGATCGTAATTTATGGGAACATCTCGACGCCGAGGCCAAACAAGCCATCGCACAGGTGATGGAAAAATTTTATGAAAATCCTCAATGTGTCGCCTCGTATTGGCTTTATCATAAAATTTAACTTGACAATTTGCGTGCTTCTCTCCAAATTATCTACACAATTCAGCTTTTCCATCATTACCCTTACTTTAACGGAGGAGAGGAGAATATGCTTAAAAAGCTTATTCTACACCATGCCGCGTCAACGAGGCTGTTCTTGTGCTTTGGCGCGCTGTTGTTTCTTTCCGGCAACCTATTCGCGCAAGGTGTTACCACTGCCGCGATGAGCGGTGTCATCAAAGACAGCAAGGGGCAAGCACTTTCGGATGTCAATGTGATTGCAGTGCACGAACTGAGCGGGACTCGTTATGGTTCGGTTTCTCGAACCGGAGGGGCTTTCAATATTCCCAACATGAAAGTCGGCGGACCCTATACTGTTACCGCCAGCCTTGTCGGCTATAAGGCACAAGAAGAGAAGGATATCTATCTCAGCTTGGGCCAAACGGTTCGCATTGACTTCAGATTGGCCGAAGAAGCCGTTGCCATCGAAGGCGTGCAAGTCACGGCGGAAAGAGACGAAGTGCTCAACAGTGATCGCACCGGCGCGGCGACTTTTATAAAATCGGCGCAGGTTATACAGTTGCCCTCGATCAAGCGGAGCACCAGAGATCTAACCAGATTGGACCCGCGCAGCGACGGCAATTTCAGTTTTGGCGGCAGAAATTGGTTGTACAATAATGTCTCCCTCGATGGCTCGTATTTCAACAATCCCTTCGGCTTGGATGATCCCGCTCCCGGCGGCCAGGCCGGCGCGGAGCCTGTTCCCTACGACGCCGTGGAACAAGTTCAGGTTTCGGTCGTGCCCTTCGATGTGCGTGAGGGCGGCTTTACCGGCGCCGGTATCAACACGGTGACAAAGAGCGGCACCAACCAGCTCAAAGCCTCGGTTTACAGCTTTATTCGCAACGAGGATTTTTTGGGCAATAAAGTCAGCGGCAAAGAGGTCACTGCAACGCCGAGCTTGAAATTCAACCAATCCGGCTTCACTCTCAGCGGCCCCCTCATTCGCAACAAGCTCTTTTTCTTCGTGAATGGCGAGCGCGAGCGGCGCGATGATCCCGGCACGAACTTCGTCGCCGATCAGGACGGCAATGTGGTGTTTGGGGAATCACGTGTGCGGGCTGACTCATTGAATCTCATTCGCCAGCGCATGATCCAAGTCTACGGCTATGACCCTGGCCCGTATCAAGGTTTTATCCACGAGACGGACAACAACAAACTTCTCGCCAAGCTGGACTGGAATATCAACAACAATCACACGTTGAGCTTCCGGTATAATTTGTTAGACGCCGTGCGTGATCTGCCGCCGCATCCCTTCGTGCTCAGTTTCTTCAACACCGGCCGCGGGCCGAATGAGGCGAGCCTGCCTTTCAAGAATTCCGGCTATGCCATTAATAACGATCTGCAATCCTTTGCCCTCGAAGTGAATAGCCGATCCACCAAATTAGCCAACCGCTTCTTTGCGAGCTACAATCGCTTCCGCGATTTTCGGCAGCCGTTCAGCAGCTTTCGGCAGCAGTTCAACAGCAACGCTTTTCCGACGATAGAGATCGGATCGGGCGGCAGAACCTATACCACCGTGGGCCACGAGCCGTTCTCGATTCATAATATTTTGGATCAGGATGTTTTTCAATTCACGAACAATCTCAGCATCTTTTCCGGCAAACACGTTTTTACCGTCGGTGCCAACTTCGAAAGATTTTCATTTTTCAACTCTTTCAATATTTTCCGCCACGGTTTTTATCATTTGGATTATGTTGTTGATTTTCAGGGCGACGGCATTCCCGAGGGCAGCCGGTTCCGATCGGTAGCCGAGTTTTTGGCAGCTACCAATCCGGCTAGGCCGGGTGGACGTTATCCCATTGATGCGATGATCGAAAAGGGCACTGACAATTTCAAAGGTGAAAATATCGATGTTGGGCAGCTCGGCGTTTATGCTCAGGATGAATGGCAGGTATCGCAGGATTTGAAGCTGACGTACGGCTTGCGCGTGGATTTGCCGATGTATTTCACCGATCTGATCGACAACCCGTACTCACGAGGGCTGACAGCTTTGGATGAAAACGATAATCCTATATCCGTCGATCAGAGCAAGCTTCCGGAGGTCAAGCCTTTATTCTCGCCTCGGATTGGATTCAATTGGGATGCCAAAGGCGATCGTTCCATCCAATTGCGCGGCGGCACCGGCATCTTTACCGGGCGCGTGCCATTCGTCTGGATCGGGAATAATATCTCAAACCCCGGGGCGCTTCCCAGGCTTTATCATCCGAGAGACAACCCCAGCGGTGAGCGAATTCGGACCTCAGACGACACCGTTCTCCAACAGTCTTTCGATCTGAACGCCATGGATCCGGATTTTAAATGGCCGCAAATTTGGACCACCAATCTGGCGATCGATCAGGAACTGCCGTGGAATTTGCTGGGTACGCTCGAATTCATTTATGGCAAAGACCTCAACGCGGTTTTCGTCAAAAATGCCGATTTGGTGAAACCGGTGGGCAGGCTTCCGGATGGAAGGCCATATTTTGGCGGTGCGGCGCCGTTCGATTTCAACAATCCGTATGAGCTTAACAAGGATTTTGCCCGCGGCATTTACGTGATTGACAACACCGATGAGGGCTATAATTATAACGTGACGGCGCAGTTGCGGAAGAATTTTAATTTTGGCTTGAACTCCAGCGCTTCGTACAGCTTCACGCAAGCCAAAAGCCAGTTGAAATCCACAGAGATTGCCAGTGTTTTGTGGCAAGAGCAGCCGATTCAAGGCGATCCCAACAAGCCCGAGCTCAGCTTTTCCGAGTTTGGCCACCGGCATCGCCTCGTGGGCGGCGCGACCTACAGCAAAAGCTGGTCGAGCAGCCTGGCCACACATTTCGGCTTGTTCTTGGAAGTGGCGGAAGGAAACCGTTTCGCCGGCTCAGGCGGCAATCGCTATTCGTACATTTATCTCGGCGACGTCAACGGTGACGGCCAAGCTGGCAACGATCTCATTTACATCCCGAGAAATGCGAGCGATCCAAAAATAGTTTTCGAAAATGCCGCAGACGCGCAAGCCTTCGAAGCTTTCATCCGGCAGGATAAGTACTTGAACTCACATCGCGGCCAGATCGCGGAGAGATTCGGCGCGGTGAATCCCTGGTACAGCAATATTGATTTGAGAATCCTGCAAGACTTCTCATTCAACACCGGGAGCCAAAAACAAACCTTTCAGTTGAGCTTCGATATTCTGAACGTCGCCAATTTGCTCAACTCCGATTGGGGCGTGAGAAAAGTGGCTTCGGTAGCCGCGACCCGGCCTTTGGAGCTGGTGAGATTTGATGCCGGAAACGTGCCGGTTTTCAAATACGTCGGACCGCGGGCGCCGGAGGTGAAGACTTACATTGACGATCCGAGCCTGCTTTCGCGCTGGCAAATGCAGATTGGGTTGCGGTACTTTTTTGAGTAGTTATAGCTGAGAATTTTTAGTCCGGTTTGAATCGTGGTTTTCCCTCGACGCTGAAAGTCGGGGGAAAACCACGATATTTCGATAAAAATTGAATGAAGCTCTCCTTCAAATGGCCCCGGATTGCGGCATTCCGATTGACCCGCCATCATTTAGCAGAAGAAAATCAAGCGGATTTTGCCACCGTATGTCAAAACGTTTGCGGCATTCAAGCGCAAGTGATGTCTGCGGCTGAAATGCAATTGTGGACGCGGCGGCACGACCTCACGCGGGCAGATATTCATGCAGCGTTGTGGAAAAGCCGGGTGTTGGTCAAAACTTCTTTGATGCGCCAAACGCTTCATTTAATACCCGCTGCTGATTTTTCCATTTATATCAGCGCTCTTAAAAGAAGCCGGGTTGAAGCACTACGAAGGAACATGTCCAGGCTCGGAATTGCTCCCAAAGAGGCCGCTGCCATGACGAAATCAATTATTGATGCGCTTCGTGCCGGCCCGATGACGCAACCCGAGTTGATGGGGCAAATCATACCAAAAGTAGGAAAGAAGCTGAGAAAGTATATCGAGCTGACTTGGAGTATTCAGATATTCAGGTTGGCGCTCGTCGAGGGACTTATTTGTTACGGTCCCGAGCGCGGCAAAAAAACGACTTTTGTGCGGGTTGATCAATGGCTGCCGAAACAAAGAGCAGTCGATGAACACGAGGCGAAACGAGTTTTGTTGCGCCGATATTTGCGCGCGTATGGTCCGGCAACTCTCCAGGATTTTTCCAAATGGACGGGCATGCCGGTGCAAGAGGCGCGGGCAGTTTGGCAATCACTGGAAGAAGAGATGGTTGCAGTCAATATCGAGGATAAGAAAGGATGGCTTCTCCGCGAAGATTATCGCCGGCTTGCAAACAGCGATCTTGATGGCCAAATCCTGCGTCTCTTGCCGCATTTTGATCCCTATCTGCTCGGCCATGCCGATAAGAACCATTTGGTGGAGGCGCGGAACTACAAACGGGTTTATCGCAACCAAGGCTGGATCTCGCCGGTGGTTTTGCTGAACGGCAGGATCATCGGTGTTTGGTCTTGCACGCGTCGCGGCAAACGATCGTCTTTGGAGATCGAACCATTTGAGAAATTCCCCAAAATAATTCAAGCCAAGATTGAAGCAGAAGCGGCGAGCTTGGGAGGTTTTTGGGAAACGGCGTGGGAAATTAAATTTAACCAAAAGTAATATAAAACGCGAAGTCGGACTTGGGCAGCCAGATTCATCAAATTTTAAAAATCTGTGTGCCCAAGTCCGACTTCACTTATGTCATTGCGGAAACCGCGACGCCTCGAGGCCCGGAATGAGGCGCAGCGCGTTTTTGTAGTAGAGCTTTTTCAGCACCTCGTCCGGCAGCGCCAGGCCGTACATTTTCCAAAACGCATGGCGCTTGCGATAATAATCAAAATACTCGTCCGCGGTTTCCAGCACGCGAAAGTAGACGTGATATTCTGCCGGCGCCCAAATGTCTTTTCCGAACAGCACGCGATCCTGATATTTGATGAACCACTCGCGTGCAAAGCGCGGCTGCCGTCCAGGTTCGTAGATAATGGCGCCGATCTCCGTATACATGTTGGGGATTTCGTCGAGCATTTTCCCGAGCCGGGCGAGGTCGTTGCCCATCCACGCCATGTGCGCGCTGATGAATATTGTTTTGGGATGCTTCCGAAAAATATTA
>JBOHQZ010000431.1:0-5842 GCA_050732275.1 bacterium | reverse complement strand
ACTGGCCCAATTCCTGTCCGGTAACCATAGTAACCGAATCTCCCGGGGTAAAGAGCTTGTCGTTGTCGCGGTCGCCAAAAAGAAAATCCATCTGCCGATTTTCCGTGAGATTCCAAATTTTGAAATTTACCGGAATGCGTTGCTGACCGAAGAGCAATGCTTCGGAGGTGTCCACGATGCTATCGAAGAAGCGCAATTCGAAATCTGCCGGATACGTGACAAAGCGACCAATCAAGCTGCGATTGGACCCGACACGCACGCCATAATTGCTCGAGCCGACCAGCCAACCGGTTTCCGCCTCTAATACCTGCACCTGGGTGTCGTTGAACAAGAAATTGACGAACCCATCGGTTACCGGCGTAGTAGCGCGGCCTTCGAGGATGGGGATCTGCTTAACGAGCGTATCGCCGGTCGTCACGTTGACCAACGAATATTTCGGCGCTTGATCAATAGCAAAAGCGGAAGTATCGCTAAACACGAAGCGATAGCTGTTGCCGTTTTTGATACGGTCGGGATCCAGCATTTGCACTTCAATGGCGCCGGTGCCGGGCCCATTGTGGACAATCTCGCCGTCGATTTTTGGATCCATGTAACCGGCGGCCGGCGCTTGCGGCGTGACAATCGCGGCGTTGATGTCCGTACTCTCGACCACGCCGGCGACGCTGACTTTGATGACGCTCGGCGCTTCCGAAGGCGTGATGCCGGAAAGCTCACCGGTGGCGGTTGTATCCACCAAACCGCGATCATACGGTACGACGGCGTAATAGTAGGTTTGCCCATTCTTGACATTGCGGTCAATATAAAAATGCTGCAAACCGGAATCATCGCCGAGATTGAATTTGATGCCTTCGACATCAACCGGGTGCAAGCCGCTGATGCCATTTTTCAAATCGAATTTCGCAATCGGCTCGCGGAAGCGTTTTTTGCCGTAGCTGTCGGTGATGGTCTGCACTTCGAGAAACTCCGGATCGGTCGAGCGATAAATATTGTAGCCTTCGAAATCAAACTCCTGCAAGAAGGGATCATACGAGCGCTCGGCTTTGTCATCCCAATACAGCACCACCTTGCCATTTCCGGCAATCGCCTTCAGTTGCGGCTTATCCGGCGGTTTCGCAAAGCGATAATCCGCGTTGTAAATTTGCTGCACCGTCCTTTTGGTGCGGGCCAAATCTTGAATATCTTCCGCGAACATGAGGGACATCGAATAAAACTGCGTATCACCGGCTTTCAATTCAAACGGCCCCGATGAGAAGAACATGCCGAGATTGGTGTTCTGCAGCAGCCTGTCACGCGGCGGCAAAGCGGCGCGCAGCCCGTTCCAATACGCCTCGTCGTTTTCCATTTTGAATTCGTGGAGCACAAAAACATTGAAGCCGGTGAGGCCGATTTGATCGCTTTCATCTTTATCAGTAAAATCGAAATCCGGCTCGCCGGCGGTAGGCATGCCATCGACCTCGCCGAAATCGGGACCGGGATAATTTGAATCAAATGGGCCGAGGCCATCCGCGCCGACGTCGTCGCGCAAAGGTTCGCCCTCATTCCACACGCCATTGTTATTTAAATCTTCAAAGGGATCCCAATCGATGTTTTCATCGCCGGACCAATGCGGCCGCAGCTCGTGTTCGGGATAAAATTTTTTGAAAGCTTCGACATCGTTGACACCGTAAGGAAATTGCGCCAGGAAAACGCCCGGGCCGCTGTCGCGGCGCTCGTTGATCAAGCCGTCATTGTCATTGTCCCGACCATCGCGGAAAATACCGGGGCTTTCGAGAAAGGCGAAACCACCGACGCTCACCGGCGACCAATTTCCCGGACTGCCGTAGCCGTTGCCGTCGAAAGCCCACGCAATGTCGAGATCCTCGTCATAGTTGCCGCCGTCATCAGCAGAATCGTCGGTGCCGCCGATGCCCCAATCAATGTGAAAAGCGAAATACGTGCTATCGTAGTCGGTTTTGCCTTCGTTGGTGATAAAATAAATCGCAAAGATGACGTCCTGCGCCAGCACCTGACTCCATTGAAACATGCGCGAAGCCACTTCGAGACCGAGGCCGCGCCGATTGGGATCGCCCGGATCAGGATAAAAAAGAAATTCTTCGTCCGGATCATCATCAAACACCACGTAAGATTCCAGATCGGCGTTGGTCACGCCTTTGCCGAAGAAGCCATTCCACAACCCGGCCCAATCCGGCGGCCGGTCCGGCCACATGAACGGCCACGTGCGCGGATCGTTGCTGAGCGCCGGCGCGTTGGTGGGATTCGTTCTCGGATTGTCATTGGAATATCCCGGCAGCGGCGCAAAGCCCCACGGAATTTGCTCCGGCGAAACGTCCACATCTTCGCGATAGCGCGTTTGCACCGAATGGCGGCGCTTGCCTTGCGTGTCGACAATGGGCGCGGCCACTACCAGCGCGACGCCATCGACGTAGGAATGGCCGGAGCCCTTCGGCCACTCGCCGGAAGGCTGATTCGGCCAATCGGCAATCTCACCGTGATTCCAAAAAATCGTGCGAACGAGATTGCCGTCCATAATGCCTTTTCGCGTGTATTGCAATTTGCCGACATTCGGATCGGGCTGGCGTTGGGCGAAGGCAATGGTAACCAAACCACAACTGGCAATTGCGACGAATTTCGTTTTTAAAGAATTCATAATCCTTTCCAACCGAAAATCAGATTCGTGAATCGCACAGCCGATTATTGGTGATGAGAATCTGCTTCAGCAATCCAGCACCCCAACAATCCATCGATCCACTAATCCAACAATTTCAAAACTCCACCGTAACCCCCGCAATCACCTGCCGCGGCTCCGAATAGAAATCCGGACGCGTGAAATATTCGTTAATAGTATTCAATCCGAAAATCGTGCCGCTCGTCAATGCCGACAAAGAATAATTGGCGCGGCCGGTATCGGAGAAAACTTGCAATTCATTTTTGCGATCGAACAAATTGTATACGCGCACGAACAGATTGGTTTTCAAATTCGCCAACTGCAGATTTTTGTAAGCGTACAAATCGAAATTCATGAAAAACGGCCGGCGCTCGCTGTTTTCCACGCCGGTGCGCACGTTCTGCGCCGTCGGCGTATATGGCAAGCCGCTGCCAATCCGGCCAATGACGCCGAGCGAATAACGCAGTGGATCGCCGGCCGTGAGCGTGACGTTCAAGCTGTGCCGGCGATCCCATTCGAGCGGCACCAGCTCTTTGGCCGGCTCGCGATTGGCCTGCGCATCGAAAAAGGCGGAATTCGGATCGCTGGCGTTGCCTTTGGCAATTTGAAACGTGTAATCGATGGTCGCACCGAGATGGTTGGAGGGGCGCTTTTCAAATGTAACCGTAAAGCCGCGCACGTTGCCGTAGTCGCGATTGATATAGCGCGCGTAACGAATGCCGGTCACCGTTTGCAAAATTTCCGTGCCGAGCAAATTGCGAATGTCTTTAGAGTAGGCGGTGAGATCGAGCGCTAATTCCTCGCCGAGCTGCTGCTGCAAGCCGATTTCGTAAATCACCGTGCGCTGCGGCTTGAGATCGGCGTTGCCGATCACGTTGGGTGTGCGCTCCGGCGGCGAGGTGCTGCCGAAATCCTGCGTCGGATAAAGCTCGAATTCAGGATTCGAAAACAGAAATTCGAAATTCGGAATTTGAAAAAAATGGCCGTAAGAAATGTGAATCACGCCGCGGTCGGTAATCGGATACGCCAAACCAACGCGCGGACTGAGCTGGCTGCTGGTGCCCGTTTTCAAAAGTCCGGCGGTATTCGGCTGGCCGAAATCATCGGGCGCTTTGCCGCTTGAATAAAAATAATCGAAGCGCAAACCGGCATTGACGATCAGATAATCGAATTCCATCTTGTCCTGCGCGTACGCCGAAATCTCATACGGCCGGCGCAAGTACGTGTCGTTGTTGCTGACGTTTTGCGTCTGCTCGGGAACGGATGGTTTGAATCCGGTTTCGCGATTCAGGCGAATCTCAAACGCGCGCAGCCACAACCGGTGTTGTTTGCCTTCGAGCCCCATTTTGAGAAGGTGCTGATTGGTCGCCTGCCAGGTCAAATCCATCTTGCCGATATTGGTCCGAGTGTTGCGATAAAAATGCCACATCTGCTCGCCACCGGTGCGAAAGGCATTGCCACCGGCCGCGCGCAGCAATTCCGGATTGACGTAAGCCGGATCGAGCGCATTCTCGTGCACGAATTGTTTGTAATCGGCGTTGAACGCCGAGCCTTTGATCTGCAAAAAAGTTCGGCTGTTGAATACTTTCGTCACCGCCAGCGCATTGCTCCACGCTCGCTGTTCGCGCTGAAAATTGCCCGCGGGGTTGAAACGAAAGCTGTGGTCGTATTCTCGAAAGTCCCGATTCTGCAGCAAGCCTTCGTAATCAACTTTGATGGTTGGCGAGAGCTGATACACCAGCTTCAATTGTCCGGTGAGGCGCTTGCTCGGATTCATCGACACAAAATCGGCGCTTGATTTCAAACTGTCGGCAACGCGTTGAAATTCGGCATCGGAGGAAAAACGATAACCAATGCCGCGCGATTCCATGTACCAATCGCGCACCGCATTGCTGGGAAAATTCGCAGAATCGGAGGGCAGGAAAACCTGGCGGCCGTAGATCGCGCCTTCATTATGATAATAACGGCCTGAAGCAAAAAAAGTGAGTTTGTTATTCAAACCAGGAACGGGGCCGGAAAAACTCGATTCAAAATTGTAGATAGGATTAAAGGCTTTGATGTGCCAAAAAATGTCGTCCTTCGTGCTGACATAATCGCCGACATAACTGGAAATACTGCCGTGAAATTTTTCGCCGCCCTCTTTGGTGACGACGTTGACGACGCCGCTCATCGCCTGGCCATATTCCGCATTGAACGTGCCGCTGATGACTTCCAATTCTTGAATGGTGTTGTTTTCCACCTGCAGCGCAAACGAGCCGGAGTAAACATCGTTCATCGGAATGCCATTGACCAAATAAGCCACTTCGCCGCTGCGACCGCCACGAAAGTGCCCTTCGACCACGCCGGCCTGTAAATTCACGATATCGGTGAAATTTTCCACCGGCAGTTGGCTAATCACGTCTGCACCGACGGTATTCGAAGTTGAAGTGAGATCCTTTTGCACCAACGGGCGTTCGGCCACCACGGTGACGGTTTGCCCCAGCTCGAGCACGATTTCCCCCAGTTGAAAATCAAAACGGGTGGTCAAATCAACCGAGACCCGAACTTGCTCAAAAACCAACTCCTGATAGCCAATGAGCGAGGCTCTGATCGAATAAATCCCTGGCGGCACTTGCAAAATAATAAAATTGCCCTCGAGATCGGTGACTGCGCCTAATCGGGTGTCGGTCACGCTAATGTTGACGCCGGGCAATGGCTCGCCGGTTTTCTTGTCCGTCACTTCGCCGGCGATTTTTCCGGTGGTGCCGGCGAAGGCTGTCGCAGAAATGAATAAAGCGAGGAGAATGAGAAGGCGTTTTTCAAATCGCATGAGCGCCTCGTTGCTTGGATTGCTGGAGTAATGGAGTTATGGATCGATGGAGCAGGATTGATGAATTATTGGGTTTCCCATTGCTCCAACAATCCATCAATCCAATTCGTCACGACGTTATCGCATCAACAACATTCTGCGCGTCAGTTTCGCCTCCGCTGTGCGCAGTTGATAGAAGTAGATACCACTCACCACTGTCTGGCCGTGATCATTACGGCCATCCCATATCACTTCATAGCTGCCGGCGGGCTTGTCAACATCCACCAGCGTGCGCACTTTCTGGCCGAGCGTGTTAAAAATTTCTATCGTCACGCGCGCAGGCTTCGGCACCGCGTAATTAATGCGCGTTTCGGGATTGAAAGGGTTCG
>JBOHQZ010000430.1:0-5853 GCA_050732275.1 bacterium | reverse complement strand
AAACTTTTTCTCGGGAAAGGCGCGCTTGGGGCCGTAGGTTTTTGCAAGTTGGTTGATCACCTCGCGCAGGCCGTGCTTGCCGTTGGAAAGCTCCAGCAGCCGAATATCCAGCAGCCCGACGATGATTGCGCCGCGGTGATAGATATTGCCATATTGCTGCTGTCCCTCAGGCGCGTAGGAAGTGAGCGCCAGTTTGCTCAAGCTGTAACTTTTGTCGAAATTATCGTCGATATTGAGTTTGCTCTTGAGAATTTGTGCGTACTGCTCCGGTGTGATCAAGCCGCCGCGCAGTTTCATGATCTGCGCCGCCCACTCGGTGGTGGCTTCGTACAGCCAAAGATGCTCGGACGGAACCGGTTCGACAAAATTGAATTGCGCGATGATCTCGCTGTGAATGTTGAGCGGCGTGACGATGTGAAAAAACTCGTGCGCCATGATGCCGGCGATATCCTGCTGCAGCATTTGCTCGAAGGTCGCATCATTGAACGTGTACAACGAGCTGTAAGAATGCTCCCAAGCGCCCAGCGCGCCTTTGTTGCCGTCCTCGAAATGAAACAGAAACGTGTAGCGCTTCACCGGCAGGCCTTTCGTGAATGCCGCCGCGGCCAACAACACTTCCTTCGCGCTGGCAAGAACTTGCTCGGCTTTAATCCGTCCCGATTTTGAATACACATAGATTTCCACCGCACTGCCTTTGACGTCCATTTCCGCCCGCGTCAATTGGCCCAGCAAAAACGGCGAGTCAACGATGTGATCGTAATTATCAGCATAAAAAACGCCGTCGCCGTTGCGGTTGAGCGCGGTGCCGAGCCGCCAGTCTTGCGGGTGTGCGAGCTTGATTTGCAGCGGGCGATTTTGCATGCCGGTCGGATAACCGAACACCGCCTGGCCGTTGATCTGCACATGATCCGCTTCGAGCGAGGTGCCGGCCATCGGATAGATGCGATGCTCGTCCACCGCGGTGTCCCAAGTCTCGGCGACACTATAACGGATTTCCCGCGCGCGCTCGACCTCGTGGATTTTCCACTGGTTCGTCGAGAGCCGCTCGGTTTTCAAAGTATCGCCTTGCGCATCCAGCGCCTTGAAATCGCGCACGTAGCGGCCGATGTCCATTACTTGATAGGTGCCGGGCGCAGTCGCGGCGAATTGATAAACCGCATTTTCACTCTTGAGGTCGTTGACAGCGAGCTTGACTTTGAATAAATCGTCGGCGCGTTCGTTGAGATCGATCTCGTACATAAGCGGCGTAGGCGCGTTCGAGGCACGCTTGTGCAGCAAGCTGGAGGAACAGCCTGAAGCCAAAAACGCTATAATCAACAAAAACTTTGAGAGAGGTTTCATGTTTCTCCAAATAGATTTGAAAAAATACCATTTTATAATTATGACGGCTTGCTCCCAATATTGTTCAAAATTATAGCCGTTTTGGAAACACGAGGCTGTAAAAATTCTAAACAACTTCAAAGGTTAAACACGGAGAGATCGAAAAAACGAGTGGCACTGAGAAATTTTAAGCACGGAATAACCCTGTCCTCAATTCACACCCAACTCTTGCAATTGCAGCGAGGTTTTTTTGCGCAAAAAAGGATCTTTGGTCAGCTCGAGAACTTTGAGAAAATCGAAGGTGGCTTTGGCGCGATCGTTCTTGTCGCGGTAAGCAAGGCCGCGAAAGTAATACGCCGCCGTGTGGCTGGTTTTGATATTGATGGCCTGGCTGTAGTCGGCAATGGCGCGGTCGTATTTGCCCATGCTATGATAGGCGCGGCCACGGTTGTAGTAGAGATCGGCGTCTTCAGGCCTGAGCTTGATGGCAAGGTCGGATTCACCGTCACGCCTCTTGAAACTGATGGCGCGGTCACGCTTGAGCTTGATGGCGAGATCGTAGTTGGCGACGGCGCGATCGAACTGGCGCAACTCGGCGTAAGCGAGGCCGCGGTAAACATACGCTTCGACCAAATCCGGCTTGAGCGTGATCGCGAAACTATAATCGGCAATCGCCAGATCGTAAGCATTTTTTTTAGTGTGCGCAATTCCGCGGCTCCAGTAAGCTTCGGCCAGGTCGGGTTTGAGCTCGAGCGCGCGATCGTAGTCGGCAATGGCGCGGTCATAGCTGCCTTTAAAATAATTGACTTTGCCGCGGTTGTAGTAAGCCCCCGCCTCTCCCGGCGTGAGCTTGATCACTTTATTAAAATCGGCGATAGCCTCCTCATAATCCCCTCTTTGATTGTATGCGACACCTCGATTGGCGTAGGCCTCCGGCAAATTGGGCCGGAGCGTTATGGCTTGGTCGAAATCCGCAATCGCGCGAGTGAAATCATTTTTGAGAATGTAGGCGTTGCCGCGGTTGTTGTAGGCAATGACCTCGCCCGGTTGAAGCGTAATGGCTTGGGAGTAATCGGCGATGGCGCGGTCGTAATCGCCCTTGTCGCAATAGGCATTGCCGCGGCTGAGGTAAGCATTGGCGTGACTTGGCATAATCTTGATCGCCAAGTCGAAATCCGCAATGGCATTGTCGTAATCGCCTTTTTGATAATAGGCTTTGCCGCGATTATAGTAGATCTCGACATCGAAGAGATTTTGCGGGAAGCCGGTGATGGGGCTGGTGAAAATCCCGCAGCAGAAAAGCCCAAAAGCCCAATGCCGGAAAAGACTTTGCCTCGCTCGAGTTTCCTTAACCGCTTTGGCGCAGCTCGCTTTATTTTGAAAATTCAAATACATCGTTCTCTCAGCCATCCTGAACATCACACTCCTGTATTCGTCCCGATGAGAGGGATCAACTGATCCCGGGTCGGCTCCGCTCAGCAAAACCAGTGCTCGGTCAGCCGCGGTGGCGATTTTTCCGCTGACTCCGGAAGCTTGAGGTTTCGTGTCGGATTTCGATTCGCGGCGCGATATGCCAGCTCGCGAATCACAGCGAAAGTCTGATGCATCTCCTGGCCGGCGTGAGCGGCGGCCTCCGCGCAAGCAGCTACGGCGCTTTGCAAACGATCCATCGCCGGATCGGGATGCTCCCAGAGAAAAGTAAATTTCTCCTCGTCAAACTCGCGCAAGTGCGGCTGCGTTTCCGGCAACGCCAACAGCGACGACCCCGGCGGGAGCAGAAGCCGTATGCCGTATTGCACCGGATCCACATGCGCGACGAGATGCTGCGCCTCGACAAATTCAATAAGATCGATAAAATCCTGCACGCTCGACCACGGCGTAAACGGCATCAGCGAGGGCCGCAATGGAATGCCCGCGCGCTCCGTGAGCCGCAACGCCACTTCCACCTCGGCGCGCGTATGGCCTTTGGCAAGCAGCGTAAGAATGTGATCGTTCAACAACTCGACCGCTGAAACAATGAATATACATCCCAGCCGCGCCAATTCCGGCAGCAATTCCTGATATTCAAGCAGATGCTCGATTTTGGCGGTAAAATCGAAAGTCAAATTTGGCCAAGCCGCGTGCATTTCTCGCACGATCTGCAACGAGTGCTTGACACCGTTGAGAAAATCCGGATCGCCGAAGGTGATATGCTGCGCGCCCATCTCGACGAGTTGAGCGATATCGGCTAATATCGTTTCCTCTTGCACGATGCGTACACGACCGGCATACATCGGCGTAATCGGGCAATGCCGGCAAGTGTGCGCACAACCGCGACTCGCTTCGACATATCCTGTTAATCTATACTCACCATTGAGGGCTAATGCGGCATATTTTGAGAGCGGCGGCAACAAATGGCGAGCCGGAGTCAGAAACTGCTGTCTTGGGAATTGCGTGTTGGCCCGTGCCCCGGCAATTGTCTTACCGTCTCCTCGCGCTATTGCATTGACGAGCGCCACGAGGGCCTGCTCATATTCGCCGCCGATAGCCGAGTCCGCAACATGCGCCAGCAGATAATCCGCATTCAAGCCCGCGTACAAGCCGTAAAAACTAATGTGCGCCGCCGGATTAATCTTTCTCAAGCCGCGGGCCACATGCAGACCAAGCCGCAAAGCCGTGTGCATCGGCGTCGAAATACCGATAAATTCCGCCCATCGCACTTTGTCATCATCGCAAGCTTGTACCGCGAGATCAAGAGATTGTATCTCATGTCCGGCTTGTAACAAAAAAGCGGCTGGCGAGGCGAGATTGAACGGTTGATGGCCCAGCTCGTAGGTTGATATGAGCAAAACGTTCACGAGAAACCTGTATTCGTGTTTGGAAATTTGCAGTCAGTGCCTATAAAAAGTAGCAGTAGCAGAAGCAGGAAAAGCCTGGCTTGCAAGGGTTGAGTGCTACTGCTACTGCCCCTGCCACTGCTACTGCCCCTGCCCCTGCTACTGTCCCGCCCGCCGCCACCAAGTGAATCGCATCGCGCTCAGTGGCTTATCGTATCCCCATTGCGCCGCCAGCGCATCTGCTGCATCTTCGGGATCTTCGTCGTACGTTCGCCCGCGATTGCGCAAATGAGCGTGGGCAAATTCGTGGGCGATGACGTAATTGGCAAAATCCAGCGGCGCCTCCGCCAATGAGATCTTCCACGCAATCATCCGGCTACCCTCGTCGCCAACACCGGGAAGCGGAATATGAAATTTCGTGTGTGGACCGTCGTTCGGATCATAAACGACCATTGTAAAACGGCCGTCGTTGAGAAGGTCTTGCACGACTTCATGCGGCAACGTTTCCAGCACGGCGATGATGCGATGGCGTAAGGCTGGATATTTGATGTAGCGTTCGACAAAGGTGGCGAGCTGGCTCATGCAGGTTTGCCTGAAAATTTCACTCCGCATCGGTCTTGGTTATGAAGAAATATAAGGAAATCCGGTTATTTCACCAACAACAAAATTTGATTTTTTAGAAGAGAGGCAGCATGGTGGAAAACAGGCCCGGGGTCCGGTAGGTGTAAAACTAAAAAGATCCTGGCTCTATGCTTGCTTAGCTGGCGTGATGGCTGCGGCCAATTCATCCGGACATTGTGATCCGATGAGCAAAGTTTTGCCGTTGGTCAACTCTAATGGACACACTCATATTCGCGGCTGAAAATCAGGTTCCTGATTCGCGCTTCACGCTCCTCCTATTTCTCCACCGCCGTCCGTAGGTCATTCAGAAAACGGATCATCGCCCGGGAAATCGAGCTGAGCACCGTGGAATTGAGATCGTGCTGATAATGATTGGTGTAATCGATTTTGGTTCCCATCGGACTGGAAGTGAGAACCCATTCGCTCGTGCCGGGCAACGGACCGCCCGTGCGTTTGTAAACCAGCCGTCCCATGCTCTCGTCGAAAGCCACGATCTCAACATTATATTGCACCTTCGTCTCGCCAGGGCCCGCGGTGACGATGAAGTGGGAACCCACTTGCATCGAGCTATCTTGCGCCTCCACGTGCTGAAAAATCGATGAAATCTCCGGCCAGTGTTGTAAATCCAAATAACGCCACACCTCGGAGAGCGGCTTTTTGACTTCGATTCGTTCTTTGAGCATAGACATGGTTGCTTCCCTTGCGTTGTCTTTCAGTTCGCGCTTATCCCGATTTTCAGCAAAATTTGGCAACATAAATCGGGACAAAAATACAAAAGAAATAATACCAAAAAACATGATAAGATGCAAGGGGAAAAGTGAGTTATGCGGATTTTATCGTATTACTCTCGAAAAACTATCACGACCGTGAAGATTTCTTGAAGGCAAAACTATTATGCAAAACAATTAAAAAAGCGGATGCCCAGCAGTCAAAATCATTGATGCCAAAATGATTAAAGGCGGCTCAATGATGCAGAAGCTTATCTTGCAATTTGATTAGCACCAGTTGACAAGCAAATTGACACACCCCAACGCCGCTGATTTTCCCTTTTTGCTCATCTACGGCATTTTTATTCATAAGTCTGCATAAAATTGCA
>JBOHQZ010000429.1:0-5864 GCA_050732275.1 bacterium | reverse complement strand
GTGAGGGTTTGCTGCCGGGCATAAACGGCGACAGCGACGAACACCATCACAGCCGCTGTCGATACGGTCCGCGTGAAACGGGTTCGGATCATGCAAGGCCTCCTTATCAAATCAATTCGTCGTTGAATTTGCCGGATCGCCGGAAAGTATAAGAGCAATGATTGCTTCTTCATCCGGCAACGGTTCTGCAAAAAGCCAATCCACCCGCAGCCAAAAGCCGGGGAGAACGGAAGAACGCACGATCCCCATCGCATCAACGGTCAGATCTTCCCAAACGCCATTCTTATTTTTCAAAAAATAAGCGGCTTGTCGAAACAGATCGATGACCCAATATTCACGCACCCCGAATTTGGCGTACAAATCTTTTTTCTCTCCCAAATCCAGCCAACGGCTGCTTGGCGAGATAAGCTCGACAACCAAATCGGCAGCGCCTAAAAAGGCTTTACCTTTGGCTTTGGCCAGCCTTTCTTTGCTAATGAACATCAAGTCGGGCTCGGGCGCATCTTCATCGGATAATTGCATCGCCGCGCGTGAGCCGAGAACGAATCCCAGTTTTTTCCGTTTCACAAAACCGCGGACGATCATCAGCACGAAGCCAAACTCGTCTTCGTGCTCAAGTGTTGCCGGAGTAGCCATATAAATAACTCCATTGATAAGATCCGCCTTTTGATCTTCTTTGATGATTTCACAAAATTCGTCAAAGGTGATGCGCTCGCTTGGCGGCGTTTGCCGGGGAAGCGGCTTGGTTAAAAGATCGACTTCCATGAATGACCTCTTGAGTTGTCGGCATATTTATTATTGACCAAAATAACAAAAAAAACCCGAAATGCAAGCGCAAAGTTCAGCAGACGAGGCCGCCTGCGTTACAAGCGCACGTCATCTTCCGCGCGCCACGGCGGATTCACGATTGCCGCAAACACGAGCACGTTCTGGCCGATATTTTCGATCCACTGCTCCTTTGCCTTGGGAATGACGATCACATCGTCTTCATGTACCTCCTGCGTCTCGTCGCCGATGTGCATACGGCCGATGCCCTGTGTAATGAAATAAACTTCCGTTTGCCGCAAATAATGCGGATAAGTCGATTTGCCGGGATCGACGTAGGCAATCGCCAACGAGTAAGAAATCTCCGCTGCATCGCGATCCGGGTGCAACAATTCCCGCAAACGGCAGCCGTCGTTGGCGATAATTTCTTTGCAATCCTTCTCGTGTTTGATCAACATGGCGAGCCAATCCTTTTGGTTATACTGATTTCTCACCATTAATCTACACAAATCTCTCCCAAAAAACAAGCCCCGAAATTCCTGACGGAACTCGGGGCTTATTGCTACCCTAACACGGACGAGTCGCTACTCAAAAAGAATTGATCGCTCACGGAACCAGAACGGCTCACGGAATTGAAATCTGAAATGCTTTACTTCCATGAGCCGTTCCATTTCCGTGGCCTAAAATTTCAGAATTTTTTGACTTTTGCTTCGCAACGACTCATGGCCTGCGCCCGAAGGGCAGCGCTTGGCTCAAACGTTCAGCGTTATCGTGAAAATCGTTCCCCGTCCCGGCTCGCTGCTCACTTGCAACATGCCGCGGTGAGATTCGACGATCTTCTTGCTGATGAACAGGCCGAGGCCGACCGCGATGCCGAATTGCTTACTGCTGGCAATCGGGTCGAACAACTGCGCGAGAATTTGCGGCGCTATTACCGCGCCGCGGTCTTCAATTTTAACGACGATTTGCTGCGAGGGTTTCTTGTTTCCTTTCGCCAACGCCGGCTTGGATGAATTTCCACTCGCCTGGCGGCCGCCGCGTTGCAGCAGATCGATCACCGCGGTTTGAATCTTCGGCACCGTGTCGTCGCCGGCGGCCTCGACGGCGTATCGCAAAATATTTTGCAGCACGGTTTGCAATAAAACCGGATCGCCACCCACCAGCGGCAAATCATCTTGCAGGGCGGTCGCACAGGCGATTTTACGATTGAGCGTGTGCTCCAACAAAGTGATGGATTCCGGAACGAGATGATTGATGTCCACTTGCGCAACTTTGAAAGCTTGGTGGCTTGAAAGCGTCAAAATATTGTTGACGAGATAACTGATGCGGTAAACCTCGGTGATAATGCTGTGCAGATCGTCTTCCAGACGCGCGTCCCAGTTGTTGCCGGCGAGCAGAATGATGTTATCGATGCGGCTGCAAATCGCTTCCAGAGGATTGGTCAGCTCTTGTGCGATTCCGGCGCTCAAGGTGCCGAGCAAGCCGAGGGGTTCTTGCGGCTTGAGACGGCGCTGCCGGCTGCGTCTTTCCGAAGCCGGGCGCAGCGTGAGGATCGCCAGGCCGCGATTGCCGCTCGTCGGCAGAATACGCATGCGGTAGGAAAAATCAAAAAACTCGCTGTTGCCGTGGCTTTGGGCAAATTCGCCCTCGACCATCTCAGCGTTGTGTCCGTTGGCGCCGCCGTTGCGATCGGCTTGCGGATGAAAAAGCTGCCGGAGATTCGCTTCAAGGTGGCGCTCAAAATCACGCGGCAGCAGCGAAAAGAGCGGCCGGTGCAAGGCTTCTTCCGGCGCCACGCCGGTCAGCCGCGCCATCGGCGCGTTCCAATATTTTACACACAAATATTCATCAACACCGCTGACGGCTTCTTGCATGGCGTCCAGAAAAGCCGACATCGGCACCCAGGCCTCGTCGATTAGTCCGTCAGCCGGTTCCCGCATTTTTTTCTTCGCAAAATTCTCCGTCTCCGGAGGCGGCGACATAATATCAGCAGAAAAAATATTCCAGAGTGACTTGTTCGAGTAAAGCGAGGGTGCGCCCAATTCCATATTCAGTTCCAGACAAAATTCTCGTGTACACGTGATGGCTCAACGCCGGCGCATCGATTGATAACGTTATTGTAATCGGTAAAATCACGTTGAAAATTGTGAGAGAATCTTATTCAAAACTGGTGCCAACAGCCGGAGGAAAAAAATGTCCTAAAAATCGACACTTATGGCAGAACACGAAAGGAGGGCATGTTCCGGCGTGAAACAAGAACTACGAATGAGTCAGCGTGACGGAACCTGGCTGCAAAATAATCAAATTTGTATGTGCGCAGCAGTTTGAGTCGGCGTGCAATACTTTAGCATTTTCCGCTTGCAAGCCCAATACTCCGGGGCCGCTTGGTTAACTTCGTGTCCGGATTTCAAGCGCGCGGGCTTGGCGCAACGCCGCCAAGAGAATGCTTTCAACCTCGTCGATGCTCAGATCGAAGAGCAAACGATCGTCCATCGCAATCGACAGCTTGCCGGTTTCTTCCGAGATCACGAGCACGACGGCATCGGATTCTTCCGACAGGCCGACCGCGGCGCGGTGCCGCGTCCCCAGCCGTTTGTCGATGCGGTCGTTTTGCGTCAGCGGCAGGATGCACTTCGCCGTGACGATCACGTCGTTTTCGATGACCACGGCGCCGTCGTGCAACGGCGACTTGGGGCTGAACAGCGAAACGAGCAAGGCCGCCGAGACTTCGGCTTGAATTTTAATGCCGGTCTCGACGATGGCTTTGAGGCTGTCGTCGCGCACCAAAACGATCAAGCCGCCGTAGCGCAGCCGCGACAGCTCTTGCGCCGCGCGCACGATCTCGTCGATCGCCCGCCCGCCGGAAACTTTGACGAAAAAGCGGATCAGCGGGCTTTGGCCGAGATACACCAACATACGGCGAAGCTCCGGCTGAAATAAAATGACGAAGGCAATGAGCCAGATCGTTTCGAGCTTGGCAAAAATCCAACTGATGCCGCTCATGTTGGAGAGGTGCGCCAGCCAGGAAACGAACAGGATCAGCACCAGGCCCACGGCCATCTGGGCCGCGCGCGAGCCCCGAATGAACAAATATAATCGATACAGGACGTAGCCGATGATGAAAATGTCCAGCACATCGAGCAACGTCACCCGCAGAAAAGCGAGGCGAAATAATTCGAGTCCGTTCATTGCAACCAATTTACGCAGAACGAGGGAATTGAACAAGAGGAAATTTTTGTCCGCTTGTGCAGCGCTTATTACTGAAAGCTTGCATATCAACAAAAAATTGATTATATTTTTGTCGTTGCCATAACCATCGTTTTGCTTGTCTTTCTGCATAATTCCAAATTAGACCCAAAGGGGGAAATTGGCTTGTATCGACAAATAAATAATCTCTATTTATCTGCGAGAAAAATTATGTCCGCTGAACTTCTTGCCCCTCCTGCGGGCCGTCGCCGGCGGGTGGTGGAATATCCTGATGGAGATGGAAAGCCCATGGCCGAAACCGCCCCTCACGTTTGGCAAATCTTCTATCTGCTGTTCACGCTGGACTTTTGGTTCCGCGCGAGGGAAGACGTTTACGTTGGCGCCAACATGTTTCTCTATTATCAAAAAGGCCACCCCAAGAAACGCATTGCGCCGGACGTTTTTGTGGCTCGGGGAGTTCCCAAAGAATGGCGGAGAAGTTACAAACTTTGGGAAGAGAAACAAGCGCCGCAAGTGGTTTTTGAGATCACCTCTCCCAAGACGCAGGAAGAAGATTTTGGCCGGAAACGCCTGCTCTATTCCCGGCTTGGCGTGACGGAATATTATCTATTCGATCCTTACGGAAAATATCTGAACCCGCCTTTGCGCGGCTATAAACTCGTTGACGAAGAGTATGTGCCGCAAGCGGTTGAAACGCCGGCGGTGCCAACTTCCAACGGCAAGGAGGTAACACAAGGCTGGCGGCTCACAAGCGAGCAGCTTAACTTGGAGTTGTGGGCGATGCCGACTAATCAAGCCAAGAAGCCTTATATTCTGCGTCTCTATGATTCCGCTACGGGGGAATGGTTGGTCGAGCCTAGTCAAGCGCTGGTCGAACGCGAGGTGTTAAAAAG
Organism: bacterium; assembly: GCA_050732275.1. Lineage (GTDB taxonomy): Bacteria > Zhuqueibacterota > Zhuqueibacteria > Zhuqueibacterales > Zhuqueibacteraceae > Zhuqueibacter. The sequence continues at coordinate 999 of JBOHQZ010000429.1, read as the reverse complement.
GAAAATGCGTGAGGCCGAAGCGCGCGCGGCGCGGCTCGAAGCCGAATTGGAGAAGTTGCGTGGAAAAGGCGGGGCCGATTCCCCCGGCCTGGCGTGATTTCTCTTTGGCAAATTCGGATAGCGCGACGATTCAGAAAAGCTCCGTCTGTACATCCATGTCATCTGCGAATAAGTTGGGGGCGGAGCTATTATTTTCCTTTGCAATTCTGCCTCACAATTTCATAGCATACCGACCAGATGAAAAATAGAGGGTCAATATCATGAAGTTTATTGCCGACCTTCATCTCCACTCGCATTTCTCCCGCGCTACCAGCAAACAGCTTGATCTCGAGCACCTCAACAAATGGGCGCAGCTCAAGGGCGTGACCGTCGTCGGCACCGGCGATTTCACGCATCCGGGGTGGTTGGATGAAGTGGAGAAAAAGCTGGAACCGGCAGAAGAGGGTTTGTTCAAATTGAAAGAAGAATTTACCCGAACCACGGCCGCCGAAGTCCCGAAAACCTGCCGCGCCCAAGTGCGTTTTCTGCTGACCACGGAAATCTCCAACATCTACAAACGTCTCGAAAAAGTTCGCAAGGTTCACAATCTTATTTTCTCACCGAGCATTGCCACGGCGCGAAAAATTCAAGCCAAGCTCGAGACCATCGGCAACATTCGTTCGGATGGCCGGCCCATTCTCGGCCTAGATTCGCGCGATCTGCTCGAAATCACGCTCGAAGCGGACCCACTGGCCTTTTTTATTCCTGCGCATATTTGGACACCGTGGTTTTCCATGCTCGGCTCGAAAGGCGGATTCGATTCTGTCGAAGATTGTTTCGCCGATCTGACGCCGCACATTTTCGCGGTGGAAACCGGCCTCTCCTCCGATCCGCCGATGAACTGGCGGCTGCAACAGCTCGACCGTTTCGTGCTCGTCTCCAACTCGGATGCGCACTCGCCGCAAAAGCTCGCGCGCGAAGCGAATTTGTTTGACACCGAGCTTTCCTATCCGGCCATTC
>JBOHQZ010000428.1:0-5871 GCA_050732275.1 bacterium | reverse complement strand
GCGTAGCCGTTGTAAGGCAATGTTGGCCGGCGCGGCCCGCCGGGAATCGGTTGCTCCGTCGCCTGCGACCAACGCGGATGCGGCACGTTAGGGTTCACGTTAGAAAAAAAATCGTACTCGTTAGGCGCCACCTCGTTCCAAAACGTGGGCGGTTGTTTATCGGTAAATTCGATCTTGACGATCGATTTGATGCTCTTGTAACCGTATTTCCACGGCGTCACCAAACGAATCGGCGCGCCGTTTTGCTTCGGCAGCTCGTGGCTATAAATGCCAATCACCAGCATCGTCAAGTCGTTCATCGCCTCGTCCATCCGCAGGCCTTCGTAATACGGCCACGGATACCAAGATTGGGAGCGCATGCCCGGTGCCTGCTCCGGCTTGTTGAAGCTAAGTAAGCGCACGTATTTTGCCGAAGACAAGGGTTGCACCAAATCGATCAAGGCCTTCAGCGGAAAGCCGGTCCACGGCACCGCCATCGACCACGCCTCGACGCAGCGATGGCGATACAGCCGCTCTTCGACCGGCATCAAACGAATCAATTCATCGACGTCGTAAGTTTTGGGCGTCGCCACCATGCCGGTAACTTCGACGGTCCACGGGCGAATTTGAAATTTGCCGGTCAGATACGCGACGCGCTCTTTATCGGTGGTGAACTCATAAAAATTGTTGTAATACGCCGTGGCCGATTCTTCGGTGAGCGGCCGGTCAAGCACGTATTTCGGATTGCGTTTGGCCGGGTAAATTTTATCATTGTCGCCGCGATAATCCCAAACCGCTGCGGCAACGTTTCGACTTTCCTTTAATACTGTCCAAAGGAAAATCGGGGCCATGCCTAATTTTTTGATGAACTGCCGGCGGTTGGTGAAAATTTCTTCCGGCGTGGCGTCGCACTCGGGAATTTCCCAACCACGCGGGATTTTGAGCAACATTCTGCTATTCCTTGTTTTAGGAGATGGGGCAAATTAAGTAGAACGTTTTATGCCTTGCCGATGCTGAATCATGATGATTGAAACGGTCAACCCTGGCCTGCGGCACCGCGTGGCGCGGTGGGCGCCAGGGCAGGCTTGTTCTATCCCACCTCCTGAACTTATAGTCAATTTAATTCGTTCACGGAGAAAAGCAAGCAGAAATTGTTTTTTCTTGAAAAAAAAACAGCCCCCCGCTGTTTGAGGTAAACGGTTGTCAAGCTAATTGGTGCGTATAAATTTTTTTCTTGCATTTTGGGAAAACCATTTTTTATATTTTTATAACATTTAACCCAGCTTCGCCTCAAAATGATTTTGCCGTAATCATTTTGCTTATCCTTTTGGGTTGTGAACCGTTGTGATATTAACCAATAAAAACTGAGGTGCAAATGAGCAGCTATCTTCTCGCCACCGGCGCCATCTGGCTCGCCGTCTCGGTCATTTCCAGTATCGGCCATATTCTCGTGCTCGGCAGCGTTTATAAAAACATGTCCGGGCTGTTAGATGAGCAAACCGGAAAACGGCGCCTACCTTTATATTATATCGGCAGCTTGGCTTTTGCATTGGTCTTCGCATATTTGCTGCGCTTGGCATGGCCGGCGGATGTTCCTCTGACGAACGGCGCGATTTTCGGCTTGGTGACGGGATTGGCGATTTATATTCCGGGCATGCTCAATCAATTCGCCACGTTTCCGTATCCGGCAAAGATGGTTGTTGGCGGCGCGGTTATTGGCATTGCGCAAACGACGGTGGCGGGGTTGATTGGGGGGGTGGTGTTGTAATCGTGTGGTTCGTTTCTATAAACATCGCACCCAAATAAGAGGCACAGGAGAAAAAGGATGCCCCCTCATCCTTTTTCCCGCGGCTTTGCATTTGACCCGATTTTAATTAGGTCAACTGACCGGTCACTTCTACATCGATCTATCATCTTAAATTTGCTGTAGTGACCGGTCAGTAACTTTGACCTTATTTGACCAATGTCATACGTTTGGTCTTGGCAAAGATCACGTCGCCATTCGATCCCTGGACCACCAGTTGATAAAAATAAACCCCCGAAGCCACCGCTGCGCCGGACTGATTGCGGCCCTCCCAACTGATGGCATAGCGTCCCACATTCATCTCGCCATCCACTAACGTGGCAACAAGCTGGCCGATTTCCGAATAAATTTTCAACGTCGCTTTGCTTGCTTCCGGCAGATCGAATTTGATCGTTGTGCCGGGATTGAACGGGTTCGGGTAGTTTTGTTCGAGCATGAAGCTCACGGGAACAGGCTCCGAGGCGTCTGCCGCCTCTTTGCTTGCACCACTACTATGGATGGTAATGCTGCCGCCTTCAATAGCATCCGTAGCATCGGCATCATCGGGATCATTCTTCTGATTGTCGTACACGAGAGCGTCGCCATTGTTCTTGTCCCAAATCTTAATGCGGAACCGGTCGACCCCACCGCCGCCGTTGACCTGGCCGTCTCTGGCAGTCAACATAAAGCCGTAGTTGCCGCTGTTGTTGATGGTGCCCGAGCCTTTGTACTTGGCATTCGGCCCGGCAATGACCAGCCATTCATATACCGTGCTGTGGAAATTCAGGTTGCCCGTCTTGAAGTTGAACTCCGTGTTGCCGTCCGGAATGGTTTTGCCCTTCTTATATTTGGAGACGAAACCGAAGTTGGCCTTGCCGGTGAGCGAGAGATCGGCAACGTAGGCGCCAGCCGGCGACATGATCCAGCCACCGCCGGTGACAAATCCGGCATTGGGGTCGTAGATGACGACAAATGCTGTGGCCGTGCCTTCACCGGAATTGCCGGCCCCGTCCGTTACGATCAGCGTGACCGTATAAACACCGGCGGCAATGTAGCTGTGGCTGCCCGTTACTTTATTGGCAGTTTGATCCACCGCGCCCGGCGAAGGAGGGGTGTTGTCGCCCCAGTCCCAGGTAGCGGAGTGGTCGTCGTTATCACACTCGGCCGTGAAATCGGCGCTGGCGTTGATGACGGTGTTGATCAGAGTGGGGTCCACCGGTACGATGATAGTCACAATCACTGGCGGATTACAGGCGCGAACCGTGACGTTTTGACTCTTGCTGTTGCTGCAATTGTTGCCTGAGGTGAACGTGTACGTGATTGTGTGTGTGCCCACGCCGGCAACGGACGGATCAAAATTATTCCCAGAAACACCCGGCCCGGAGAAGGCGCCACCTGCCGGTAAAACTGAGCCGGACAAATCCACCGCCGGGCTGCTCACATAGAACGGCCCAACCGTATTAAACGTCACCGTTGGCAAAGAATTGACCGTTACATTCCGGCTGGCGCTGTTGGGGCAGCCGTTGCCATCGGTGAAAGAATAGGTGATAAGATGCGTGCCGGTCCCCGCAGCGGCGGGATCAAACATATTTCCTGAGACACCCGGCCCGGAGAAGGTACCACCCGCCGGTGAAACCGCGCTGGACAAATCCACCGCCGTTGCATTGATGCAGAACGGCCCTACCGGATTAAAGATCACATTCGGCAACGGATTGACCGTCATCTTAGCGCTGCCGGAGCCGTTGTTGGAGCAACCGTTGGCGTTGGTAATATTTGTAATGGTGAAAGTCGTCGTGCTCGCCGGGCTTACCACGCGTGTCGCTGGACTGCTATTGATGTCGTTTTCCATCAAGCCATCAGACCATGTGATGCTCCACGGCGCAGCGCCGGTGAGAACAGCGGAGATCGTGGCTGAACTGCCCACGCAAATTGTAGCATCGCCACTCACCGTCGCTGTCGGTTTCACCATAGTAAGAACTACGTTATCCAAATCGGTGCGGTCACCTGAGGTTGAGGAGCTATACTCGCCGCGAATTTGGAGCTTTGTCAGCGAGGACAACACGCTCAGCATTTCCGCTTGCGTCGGCGGCGGGCCCGTTAGCGTCGTCTTTGTCCAACCAGCGGTTTCAATGAGCGAAACCGAATAAGATGTCCAAGCCGTGCCGGGATTATTCAGCGTATTGAAAACCAGCGTGAGACCGCCGCCTACCAAGACAATATCAATGCCATTGGTCTGGTTGATGGTAAGGGACTGCTTCAAATCGAAGGATAAACTTCCGCTGTAAGCGCACGAGACATCGCCGAGAAACTTTGCAGGCGCCTGCCAATACCAGGCTATGCCGGCTCTGTTATCTGTTATAGAAATATATCCGCCGGGATTGCCGCCGGTAGCGAAGTAGGTCGGGATGCTCGTATTATTATTAACGGCGATCCAACCTTCAGCATTAGAATCAAAAAAGCTGGTGATGCTGCCCTGCGCGAAAAGATAGCCGGAAGTCGAAAATAAAATCGCGGCAAGAATGAAGTACCTTCTCATGGTTTTCTCCTTTGTTTGGTGAAGGTAGTGTGTTGTTTTTGAAACTGCGGTCGGAATCCCATCAACCACCCTTCTTGTTTCTCTTTAAAAAAACAACTTTTGACCGGTCGCTGGCCGCATTTGTTCCCCGCAGATCAATGGTGTCATAGCGACCGGTCAATGAGTTTCTTTAAAATTTGGAGAAACGCCACCTGCGTCTATATCCAATTTAGAATTTATCTTTTGCCACGCCATACCTCGTTTGAGGTATTTTCGAAGGCGGGATCAATAAAGCGATGGAATATTGTCGCGGGATTGTGACACTTTTGAGTGGTTTGGGAGAGATGGCTGGCGGTTTGTTTGGATGAATGGATTGGTGGATTATTGGATCTCTGGAGTGGAATCAGCAATCCATCGATCTAAAACTCCAACAATCCATTATTCCGCTCCTACAGCAAATGCTCTTTCAACGTCTTGGCCACCGCCTCGCTCCGAGAATGCACGTGCAGCTTCGCGTAAATATTTTTCATGTGGATGGCAATGGTGAAGGGGCTGAGGAAAAGTTTGTCGGCAAGTTGCTTCTGGGATTTGCCGGAAACCAGTAGGGTGAGGATTTCTTTCTCGCGTTCTGTAAGCGCATAATTGGCTTGCGGCGAGACCAACTTGGCAAACATCGCCAGCACTTTCTTGGCGATCTGCGCGTTCATCGGCGCGCCGCCGGCTTGCACTTCCTTAATCGCGGCGATGATTTTGTCCGTCGAGCCGCCTTTCAAGAGATAACCCGTCGCCCCGGCGCAGAGCGACTCGAAGATGTTCGCATCATCTTCGTAGATCGTCAGCATGAGAATCTGCGTCGCCGGCGAAATGGCGCGAATGCGGCGCACCCCTTCAATGCCGCTCATGCCGGGTAAGCCAATATCCATCAAAATCACTTGCGGCGGCGATTCCTTTTGCAGCGCGGCGATGGCGTCTTCGCATTTGACAAAGCTCAACGAGCACATCATCTGCGGGTCGCTGTCGACGACCTCCACCAGCGTGGCGCGCATCTCGTCGTTGTCCTCGATCACCCAAACGTCGAGATATTTGTCGTCGGGCTTGGCCATGTATGTAGTTGGGTTATCGGAGTTTTGGATTGTTGGATTGATGAATTTTTGGATTAATGGGATTATTGGCTCTTTATCTTTTGTATCCTCTTCTCCTTTTTGCCTTTTCACCTCTCTTCCCCCAATATACCGCTTGGCGCTGCCGAACGCCATACCTCGTTTGAGGTATTTTTATTGAGACTGCCCATGCTGGCCGCCAGATCTCGGCTGGATGACAGCGGGTGAGAATCTGTCATGCCGGGGGCATCTTGTCCCAATCCAGCACTGTGCTTGTCGACGAACAAGTTCCCTACGAGATGACAGCGGATGTGTGTCTGTCATGCCGGAGGCATCCTGTCCCAATCCAGCACTGTGCCTGCTGACGAACAAGTTCCCTACGGGATGACAGCATGTGTGTGTCTGTCATGCCGGAGGCATCCTGTCCCAATCCAGTACCGTGCTTGCCGACAAACAAGTTCCCTGCGGGATGACAGCATTTGTGTGTCTGTCAT
>JBOHQZ010000427.1:0-5882 GCA_050732275.1 bacterium | reverse complement strand
ACTCGATAGCGCAATTGGCCAACATCTCAGCGTCGCCGGGCGGCACGAGGTAGCCGGTTTGGCCATCGACGATGATCTCCGGCATGCTGCTCATGTTGGTGCTGATCGCCGGCTTGCCTGCGGCCATGGCTTCGATGAGCACGATGCCGAAACCTTCCCAAAGCGAGGGCAGCAGCAAAATGTCGATGGCCTGCATCACACTGACGACGTCATCCATAAAGCCGGGGAGCAAAACTGCATCGCCCCAATTTTGCCGGCGCACCTCGTTTTCGATCATTTCTTGCAAGGGGCCGCACCCGGCCAAAACCAGCCGGACTTGCGGTATTTGGCGATGGACGCGATCAAATGCTTTCAGCAAAATGTCAATGCCTTTGCGCTTGTCGAGCTGGCCAACGAATCCGAGCAGCGGCGCGCCTTGCGGAACGTCCCATTCTGTCCGCAAGCAACGCCGGCTTGGTTGTAAAAATGGCTGCATCTCAATGCCGTTATAAATGACTTCGATACGCTTCGAATCGAGCCATGGCGCATTTCGCAACAAGGCTTGTTTTGTCGCTTCAGAGTTGGCGATGATTCGCGTCGCCAACACGTTGTAAGCAAAACGATAATGCCAGCGATTCTTGAGCGGATAGTCGATGCCGCGCCGTGGAATAACCGCTCGTACACGGGCGATTTTAGCGGCAATACCGCCAAGCCGCAGATCTTTATCCATATTGGTAAGCACGGCTTCGATCCGCTCCTGCTTCATAAACCACGCCAAGCGTGCAATCGTGAAGGGATCGAAATCGCCGCGAAACGTGAGCATTTTAACCGGCACGCCTTGCGCGACGGCACGCTTGGCCAATTCCGTCTCCGGCCGGCAACACAACCACACTTGATGTCCGCGTTCCTGCAACGCTCGCAACGTGCGCAGCATCCAAACTTCGCCGCCACCGAACATTTGAATGCTGTTAATGAAGAGAATCCTCATTTAGCCCGCGATACATTTGGCATAGCGTATAGAGCGAAGCGCATAGCGTTTTATTTCGTCGCGCCCTCTGCCTCGAGCAACTCATGAATTCGCCGAACGACCTGCTGTGCATCATGCATTTTTTTTACCCACTCTCGGCCAGATTGCTGCAACTTTTGCCGCTCTTCCGGATGCCGGCACAACCCAATCAAACGCTCGTGCAAATTGTCCGCATTGATTTCGACAAAAGGGTGATCGGGATATTTTTCCGCAAAACCCGCCACGAGCGACGTGCAGGTGCAAATACCCATCGCCAGCGTTTCGATGGCATTGATGCCGTAACCAAGATCGCCGATTTGATCAATAAATATATCACAGCGCGTTTTTCTGCGCAAGGCCTCGTCATGCGGCAAACCTTCGATAAGCTCCAATTCAAGCGGAAATTCATTCATCAAGCTTTGCACCACCGCGATGATCGTATCGCTGCCCTTGGCAGCGCGGTTGGTCGGTGCGTGGCCGATCACGATGCGGTTGCTCGTGTTTGATGGCACTGGCGTGAAGCGGCAAATATCAAGTGGAAAAAATACATGCTCCAAGCGCGGATACAAGGCAAGATGATCGAGCTCGAACGTCAGGTGCAAATCGGCAACTTCATCAATGGCTGGGATAATGCCGCGGGTGCGGAGATCGGAGCCGGTATAGAGGCATAGGATTTTCTTGCCGCGTTTTTTTAATTCAAAAATCGTGCGACCATCACGAAAAAATTCTAGGCCGCCTTCGAGTTGATACAGATCAAAATTCCAAAAATCCACTTCCGCCATCGCCTGCGCAATTTTTTTTTGCCAAATGGTTTCACGAAACATCACCAGCCATCTTTCCGGCAATGAATGCGGGGTCCAAGTTGGCGGTATTTTTGTTGGGGTTCGCCGTACATTGGTAACCCGCAACCGCGCCGGATTGGAAAAAATTTTTTTTGCCCAGCGCGTGCCGGCAAAATCCAGAAACGGCAGATCGAGACAAACATCTTCTTCGTAGCCGCGCGGATCGCGGCCGAGCGTGATCAAGCGGCTCTCAAAACCCAATTCTCTTTCAGCACGAACGAGAGTAATCGGCACGCCGGAAGTGTTGAAGGGGGCGAGATGGAGAATACGGTGGATGGGGGGCATACAAATTTTAATACGACGGTGGTGTAATATGTTGATGGACGCACCGTCTTTTTATAATAGCACAGATTACTCATTACTCGCCGGCAAGCTGCAAGATGTGGAAATACACCTTTTTGCTTACCCAAAATCCTGCTTTCGCAATCAATTCATCAAGCACGGATTTGACAGAGGGAATGAACCTCTTGTGTTTGGCTGCAAGCAGTACGCCTAAAAGCCCGACGAAATTCAATCCAATGACGGCAATTCCGCGGCACCAGCTTGTTCTGCACCTTTGACGACGATTTCGTGGTAAACAGCTTTGGGGATTGCAACCTTGCCGTAAAGTTGTTGTAAAAGATTTAACCGTCCAATGGAGGCCAAGTTAATTATTGGCGAAGTGTTGCTGACGACGATCATAATTGCCCCAATATACGCAGCGTCTTTATATCAGCTTCCAATTCTTCGACATCATAATGGATTGGTATCTGCCTGCTGGCCAGCAAATGCTGGAACTGTAGCTGCGTCATGCCCGCCATCTTGCTAGCTTGACTCAGGGTCAGCTTTTCCTTTTGAAAAAGCAGAATCGCAATTTCCTGCATTATCTCGTTTTCTGACATGCGTGTGGTGTGCAAGATTTCATCTGAAATTACAACGCTCATTTTATTTTTCTCCGTAGCTTACAAATTATATATCATTCTCATATGTTGTTCACTACAAATTACAATCACTCTTGTTTAAATGCAAGCAAAAAACTTACACTCCGGCCACATTGCGCCCCAAGATCCTTTGCGCACAGAACGCACTCAAAACCTTCACTCAGCGCTGCACGGAACGATGCAATGCGTCGAGGCCGGAAGAAAAATACATGTCGAGAAATGTCGATACAAAAATGTTTTCAATATTGGCGTTCAGCAGAACCGCGATGCCGAGATTTTGCTCCGGCATAAAGGCAATTTGTGCAGCGTAGCCGCGCAGGCCGCCGCTGTGAAAAACCAGCTTGGTCCCGGCATAATCGAAGACCCGCCAGCCCAAGGCATAATAAGCCCGGCGCGCGTTGCCGTTCCAATGATACCGCCTCAGCTCGCGCCGCGTTTTGATCACTGGTTTGCTCACTTCTTCAATAACCGCCGGCGGCAGAATATCCGGCTTCCTACCCAACAAGGCGCGCAGCCATTCCGCCATATCGGCAATGCTCGCGTTAATGCCGGCGGCCGGCGCGGCGGAATAGTATGTTGCTTTGACTGCGGTTGGCAGCCATTGTTTGCGGCGCCAGAGGTGCGGCGAAGCGTGATTCGTGTTGGCAATCAAAGTTGTATAGTCCAACGAGGCGTCCTTCATTCCCAACGGCGAGAACAGGCGCAGCTTCATAAGTTGCGCGTAATCACGGCCGGTAGCCGACTGAATAATTTTGCCGATCAGACTATAAACCGCGTTTTGATAATTGTAACATTCTCCGACTCGACAGCTCGTGACGACCTCGCGAAGCTGGCCGATGATGACGTCATACGGCACATTGTCATCCAAAAGATTGTCGTAGGTATGTGAAGGCAAGCCGGTGGTATGGCTCAAAACATGACGGATCGTCATACTTTTCGTATTGATCGCATCTTTCAGGGAAAACTCCGGCAAATACTTAATGACTTTATCATCCCAGTGCAGCAAGCTGTCTTGCACCAAAAGCCCGGTGAGCACGGCGGCAAAGCCTTTGGAGAGCGAGGCAATGCGAAAAACCGTGTGAGGGTTGACCGTTTCGGCACGCCCGCTTTCTCTGACGCCGAAACCTTTCATATAGACAATCGAATCGCCGCTGACGATCGCAATGGCCGCGCCCGGCGCGCCCAATTCTGCCAGCTTGGCCTCGACAAACCGGTCGTACTGTTGAATGACGTTGTGTAGATGATAAAAATATGGGTTGAAATTTTTCGTGTTCAGCGTGGTTACGCTACAAAACAAAATAATGCATGCTCCCAATATCGTTTTTTTAAGCATGGGCAAAACTTCCGTAATGTTCAAGCACCCCGATTTTGCATTGCAAGGCTGAAACGCCGTGACTTTGATTTCAACAACTAACGGAAAAGCGGGGTTCGAATTTTGTATGTAAAAAAATTGAAGGAATCAAAACTCCAGCCACAGCGTATCGCGAAAAACGCCCTGCGCCCCGAAGCTTTCTTTGAAACGGCCCAGCCCCCAATTGGGCTGCATGTTGACGGTGAAAATGCCGAAATCGAGAAAGCGAAAGCCCTGTGTGATGCACCAGCGGAACACTTCGTAAAAGAGCAAATTGACGCCGCGAAAACGCTGGAAGGCTTCGCGATGGCTGATGTAAAACGCCAGCGCGACGCGCGGGTTGGAAACGAAAATGACGATGCCTGCGATCATCTCGTTTTCGGCGTGCGCGGCAAAGAGCCGAATACGCTCCGGAAACATTTGCCGCAGCCTGAGCAGCTCGTCGAGAGCGTGCGCCGGCTGCACGCTGTGGCGCAATTTCAAATTTTTTTTCAGGATTTCGTAAAAGCTTGGGAAATCCTCGCTCTCTCCGATTTGCACGCCGAGCTTTTGCGCCCGTCGCACGGCGCGGCGCGATTCCGGCGAAAACAACTCGAGCACGCGCTCGGCGGGCAAATCAAGCGGAACCACACTGGAAACTTCGCGCTTGCGATAACGAAAGCCGTGCTGGTAAAAAATGAAGTCGATATAATTGCTCGGGCGGACGAGGTAAATTTGCGGCGGCAAAGTCACCTCGGCGCCGGCATAGCCGCGCTCGTGACAATACGCGAGAAAATGCACCACGAGCCGCTCGGCGTCGCGCAGCGCGAGATTCGATTCCGTCACAAAGCTGCCGAACGAAGCGCCGGGGTGCGAGCGCAAAATTCGCGAACCATCGCCGGCGCGAATCGCCGCCGGCAACACCGCCAACAACTTGCCTTCTTTGAAAAAGAGCAGCGAGTCATCGTGAAAGCGTTCGAGAGGGTGATAAGCTAAAAAGGCACGCGTATGAAACAGCGTGCCATTGTTTGACTGCCAAACAAACTCATCCCACAGTTGGGCATGCTCCGTCACAAAAGGAACGACTTTGAGATTGGATGCAGACACGGAACCGTTGCCCTTATGCAATGTGCCCTTTGCTTCTTGTACCTTGCCCCATCAGCTTGACCATGATCGCCTTCTGAATGTGCAGACGATTTTCCGCCTGGTCGAATATAATTGATTGCGGACTTTCCATCACCTCGTCGGTGACTTCTTCGCCGCGATGCGCCGGCAAGCAATGCATGAATTTTGCATCGGGCGCGGCTTTTTGCATCAGCGCACCATCGATGACGTAGCCTTTAAAAATTTTACGGCGCATCTCGGCCTCCGCTTCCTGGCCCATGCTCGCCCACACGTCGGTGTAGAGAACGTGCGCGCCTTTCGCCGCCTGCGCCGGGTCGCGCAAAATCTCGACGCGACCGGCTCTCGATTGGTTGGCTTGCTCGATGATTTTTTTATCCGGCTCGTAGCCTTCCGGGCAGGCAATGCGGAAGGTGAAAGGAATTTTCATCGTCATCGTGATCCACGAATTGGCCACGTTGTTGCCATCGCCGATGAAGGTGACAATCAGATTATCGAAATTTCCTTCCCGCCTTTCCTTAAGTTCATTAACCAAGGAAGGGCGGGATTCGAAAATTGTGAGCATATCGCCCAAGATTTGGCACGGGTGCGAAAGATCGGTGAGACCATTGATCACCGGCACACTGGCGTTCTCGGCCAACGCTACAATATCCTCATGGCCAAACAAGCGCGCCATGAGGCCA
>JBOHQZ010000426.1:0-5888 GCA_050732275.1 bacterium | reverse complement strand
TTTGGCTACGCTCATTGGGGCTCGTCCGTATCGGGATTTATTGCCCCTGGTCTATAGCTATGGCTTGCCGTTCAAAATCTGCCGAACGGCCTCATGCAAATTGCCGTTCGTCGAAAACGCATTGTCACTGTGAATCGTGGCGTTGCCTTGCCAATCCGTGAAACAGCCGCCGGCTTCTTCGAGAATCGGCAACAGCGGGCCGTTATCCCACACGGCCATTTTAGGGTCGATCATGATTTCAGCGCGGCCGGTCGCCACTAAAATGTGGCCATACGCATCGCCCCACGTGCGCTGCAATTTGGTGGCGCGGCACAACTGGTCCAGCGCGGCTTGATATCCCATCGTCTCCATGCGGCAAAAATCGGTGGTCAACAGCACGGCGTCTTCGAGCTTTTTGACTTCGGAGACGCGCGCGCGCCGGCCATTCCAATAACAGCCGCCGTTTTGCGTGGCCCAAACGGTTTCATTCAACGCGGGAAAATGAGCGATGCCGAGCACGACTTTGCCGTGCATTTCACACGCCAGCAGCGTGCCGTAAAATGGCACGCCACAAACGAACGCTTTGGTGCCGTCAATCGGATCGATGTACCAGGTGGCTTCAGCGCCGGCTGCGTTTGTGGCGCCGCCTTCTTCACCGACAATGGCGTCTTGGGGAAAATAACGCGCCAGCCAGCGGCGAATCTCTTCTTCGGCGCGGCGGTCGGCGATCGTTACCGGCGTGCGGTCGTTTTTAAACTCGATCTGAACGCCGGTTTGATAATACTCGAGCGTAATTTTGCCCGCCCGCCAGGAGGCTTCGAGGGCGACATCCAGGCGGGAGTGCAGAGGTTCCTTACTATCGAAATCCATATCCTAAAAAAAGAAATCCCTCCGGTGATCCGTTTATCCATTTGGATAACGGGTCTTTTGCGCGCGCCGGAATAATTTCCTAACCAACAATGCGATGGCGATGGCGCAGAAGAATCATCACCGGAGGGATAAGACGGCACCGGCCAAGTTTATTGGTCTCACTATCAACGCAAGGCTGTGCAGGTAGCTGACCTGATCAAGCTCGTGCTCGATGTTGCCGTCAAATTGATGACACGGTTGCCTTATTTTCGCGGCAAATTCGACGTTACTTGCGCCGAGTCTTGGCTTTCTTTTTGGCCGCGCCGCCCTTCTTAGCCGTCTTTTTCGCGGCTTTGCCTTTTGCCTTAGCACGGCCTTTGGCCGTTTTGCTCTTGGCTTTGGCCTTGGAGGCGGGCTTTTTAGCCGCCGTCTTTTTTGCGGCCGGTTTTTTGGCAACCGGTTTTCTTTTAGCCGCCGCTTTTTTCGGCGCCGCCGTGGAGGTAGCCGCGACCATGGGCGCCGGCGCCATCTCCGATTCCGCTACCGGCTCCTCCGTGATCGCCACAGGCTCTTCGGGCGTGTCGAAAGATATTTCTTCCATCGGCTCCACGTCGGAATCCGAAGCATCATCAAAATCATCGTCATCCGCATGGGGCATGTAATCTAGGTTATCCATTTTTTCCTCCACAGAATTTGAAAGCGTTGCAAAAAAGGTGATAAGATCACCAAGCCATTTCAGTGCAGCCTTGCAGTATAAAAATAACTTATGAAAATGCGATTTGCAAGATCAATTTTCAAAATCAGCTTGAAAATGTAAAAAATTTTCAACGCAACTTTTTCGGTTATTTTGCACAATTCAATGGGAGAATTGCGCCCCCAAACACACTAAACATAATGAGGCGTCAAATGGATTTTGTATTGCCTGATCCCTTTGACAAATAAATACGGCTATAAATAACCCTTTCTGGTGACATTTAGTTCTCTGTTTATGAAGCCTGCATCTTTAAAAGTGGTTGAAAATCGTCACCACTACAAATTGTAACTGCCTGTTAAATATGCTACTATATCAAGATTTAGCTGTCACAAAAAAGCTATTTTTCATGTTCATACTAAAAAGTGGTCAATTTCCGCCACTATTTTTAAGTCTGACTGAATCACTCTCGAACACTTTGTTATTGATTGACTCGTTTTAACGTCTCAGAAAGAGGCTCAACAGGCATGAATACAATTTGGCATAAAAATTGTATTATCTGGTATGGTAATTTAAAAAAACTAAAAACTCAGACACTGCAAAGTTATATGGAACAACATGATGTAAGTAGGAAATCTGGCTGTTTCAAGTGAAATTTGCAACTTTACGATATTTTACACCGTTGTAATATTATGCTGTTTGGGAAGAAAAAGCCTGTAAAGCTGTCTATATAAGTAGACCTTGGCTTTTGAACATGAACCCAAAGTTTTAAATATCAGACTAACTTACCGTGGAGGATGCGATGCTAAAAGGGGATACGAAACTCGGGGAGCTGTTTGCAAAGTTGCGCCCGGCGAAGATCATCAAGGTGCTCTTTGTCATGGCCGTCAGTCTCGGCGCTATCGGCTTCAGCTTCCGGTACCTGAGCGTTTACAACTCGCAAAAAGACAAAATCGGCCAGTTGGAGCACGCTTTGCAAGAACTACGGGCGGCGATGAATGTCGATAGTGTGCGGCAGTACAGCATACAAAAGGTTCTCGCCATCATCAACCGCTTCAATCCAACGATGGACTCCGGCACCAAATACGAGATTGCGAACACGATCTATGAAATGAGCGTGAAATATCCGAATTTGGACATCGACATCATTTGCGCCACAATTACTCATGAAAGCGCGCGCACCTGGAAGCCGGACGTGGTTTCACAAGCCGGCGCCATGGGCCTCATGCAGGTTATGCCGACCACCGGCATGTACGTTGCGCAATATGAAGGCATCACCTGGAAATCGCCGGAAGACGTGTTGTTCAACCCGATCTTCAACATTCGAATCGGCTGCCGCTATCTGTCGTCGCTGGTGAGCGATTACGAACTGGACGGTGGTTTGGCCGCGTACAATGGCGGCGCCAAACGCGCCTCGTTGTGGATCAAAAGTGACCGGGCTGCCGGCATTTTGTGGGCTGAAACGTCGAATTATGTTCCGTCAGTGATGAAGCTGATCGACCAATATCGTGAAATGAACTGATCGGCTGAAACGCAAAGACGTCTCGCAGGAGAAGACGCAAGTTTTACCGGGGCGACTTTGCCGAGCCTCAATTCACAGGAGTGAATTGGGGCTTTTTTATTTTCGAAATGACATTAAAATGGCTGAAAAGAAACTTGGATATTTGGACAGGATTGATTATTCTAAGGAGATAGATTGGCTAATCGTATTTCATAATGAATTTACCGGTCATGCTACGCTCCTACGCAAATTCACCTGATCCCCGCAACGGCCTGGCCACCAAGATTTTGGTCGTGGATGACGAGCCGGTGGTGCGCCACGTGTGCCAGCTCAGTCTCGCCTCCGCCGAGTACGAAATTTTTGTGATGGAAAACGGCATGCGGGCGATGGAAAAGCTGCGCACCGAGGCTGAAATCGCCATCGTGCTGACGGATTTGAAAATGCCCGGCATGTCGGGAATGGAGCTGCTGCAAGCGATCAAACGTGATTTTGCGCACATCGAAGTGATCATGATGACGGGCTTTGCAACGATCGAAAACGCCGTCGAGGCCATGAAGCTCGGCGCGCACGATTTTCTGCTGAAGCCCTTGAAAACCGAGCAGATCCGGCTCGTGGTCGACAAATGCCGAGAGAAAATCACGCTCAACCGCGAGAACCGCGCGCTCAAAAGCGCCAACGAAAAGCTGCGCGAGCTGCAAATGGTCAAAGACAAGTTCATCGCCATCACTTCTCATGAATTGCGCACGCCGGTGAGCCACTTGCGGGGCTATCTCTCGATCTTGAACGAAGACTATTTTCACACGCTCGCCGCAGAGGAAAAGAACGATTGCATGCGCGTCATCAACACCGCGGTGCTGGATCTGGAGCAGATCGTCACGGATATGAGCGACTTGCTGGCACTGGAGCAGGACGCGCTGGCAATCAAGCGCGAGAGCACCGATCTCAACGAGCTGCTCCAACAAATCGCCCAGGAGTTCAAGCTGGCCGTACAAGCGCGCCGGCAAAATTTGAATTGGCACCCTTCTTCGCCGATAAATGCCGCTTACGTCGACCGGCTGAAGATCAAGGTCATGGTGTCGGAGTTGATTCAGAATGCCATCAAATTTACGCCGGATGGGGGCCGTATCGATTTGTCTTTGCAACAGGAGGGCGAGTTCGGCGTTATTTCCGTGCGCGACACCGGTGTCGGCATTGCGCCGGAAGATTTGGGCAGGATTTTCGAGAAATTTTACGAGGTGCAAAGCAGCGATCACCACAGCTCGAGCAAAACCGGTTTTATGGGCGGCGGCATCGGCCTGGGCTTGTCGCTGGCGCGCGCCGTTGCCGAAGCGCACGATGGCGGCATCAAAGTGAAAAGCGCGCCGAACCAGGGATCGACTTTCCAGATTTTTTTGCCGTTGCAAAAATAATCCCGCCATCGTTGAATCATTGTCGAGTTCCAACGGCTCACGGAATTAGATTTCAAAAATCTTTCCGCGAGCCGTTCCAATTTCGCGGACCTAAAATTGACTCTGTTTGTAAAAATATTGCCCTATCGTTATTTGACAAACAACAGCCGCTGCACGAAGGTCTCCGGTTGCGTCTTTAAAACCACGAAATAATTTCCGCTCGGCAACCCCGCCGCATTGAAAATCACTCGATACTGGCCGGCGTCGTGAAACCCGTCGACCAGTGTGGCGACTTCCTGGCCGGCGAGATTGTAAACTTTGATCGTGATGGGCATCCAGGAAGGTATCGAATACGCGATCGCCGTCGAGGCGTTGAACGGGTTGGGATAATTTTGGTGCAGCACGACTTTTTCGGGACGCGCCGTCAGATCGATGCTCTCGTCTTCGAGCGCTTCATCGGCTTCATTTTTTGCCAGCGCGGCAGCGCCCGAATAAACTCCGAACTCATTAACGCGATAACTCGTCCCATTCTTTTTGGTCATATAAAGCCGAATGTAGCGCGCCGTGGTTTGCGCAAAAGCAATTTCTCTCGTGCCGCTGGCGCCGGAACTGGTGCTATAGACGGTTGTCCAACTCGAATCATTGTTTGAAACTTCGAGTTGATAAATCCGCGCATAATAGCTGCCTTTCCAATTGAGCGCGGCACGGCCGACCGTTTGCGCCGATCCCAAATCCACCCGTAACCATCCGGCCGAGCTGCTGCCGCTGCGCCAATAGGTGGTGCTGCTGCCGTCAAATGCTCTGCCGGGGGCGTTGCTCCCGCTCGTTCTCGAAGCTGTCGCGAGTTTGTTGAGCGCGAGATTGACGGCAGGCAGAGCTGTAACCACAAAGTCACTGCTGCTGAGAGCCGATCCCTCCGGCGTGGTCACGCTGATCTTGCCGGTGGTCGCGCTCGTGGGAACGGTGGCGAGAATTTGAGCATCCGATTCGACCGTGAATGCGTTTGCCACCACGCCATTAAAAGCGACCTGTGTAGCGCCAATAAATTTGCTGCCGGTAATGGTGACTGGCGCGCCAGCCATCGCGGTGTCGGGCACAAAAGAACTAATTCTCGGCGGAACCGTGACCGTGAAAACATCGGCGCCGGTGACGCTCCCTCCCAATGTGGTGATGCGAATCGTTCCCTCACCTGGCGGGACGCCATCGGCGACAGAGACGCGAATCTGAGTATTGGAAATTACCGTCCAGTCGCCCCCGGCAATGCCATTAAAAGCAACTTCGGTAGCCCCGATGAAATGATTGCCGGTGATGGTGACTGGTGTGCCGACCGGTCCTCTGATCGGGGTAAACGAAACGATGATTGGCGGCAGTGGTGGCGTCACCGCGAAGTCAGCAGTGCTGGTGGCGGTTCCGCCAGAGGTGGTCACACTGATTTTTCCGGTGCTGGCGCGGGCCGGGACCGTGGCGCGAATTTCAGCCT
>JBOHQZ010000425.1:0-5902 GCA_050732275.1 bacterium | reverse complement strand
CGGGGTAAACGTATCGAAGAATTTTCCCCGGCACCACTGTCCGCCGCCGCGCTCGAGCTGCCAATCCCGCGCGCTGATGTCATTCGCCGCGGTGTAGCCGAACACATAGTCGAGGGCCTCGGTCCGCGTGACATTCTTGCAGGTCTTGCCAATGATCACGGCCAGCTCGCATTCGTAGTCGACTTTCTCGCTCCGTAGATGCTTAGGGATCACAATGGGATCCCCAGGATGTTGCAGCGTATTTGGCCCTTTGACAAACAAGACCGGATAGGTGGGAATCGGCATATTGCCCTCAATGGCGTGCCGCCGGTAATTTAATCCGGTACCGAGAATAAGAGTTGGTACGATAGGTGCGAGCAATTTTTTGATGGCTACGACTTCACGCGTGATTTCAAAATTTCCAAAAATATCGCCACGAATAAGGTTCGCCTTACCCGCAACGGCTGGTGTGCCATAACAAACGTCACCGTTTCCGATCAAAAATCGAATGATCTTCATTTCCGATCGCTCATCATCTTTGTGATATTGATTTGATTTTTCAACGGCTCCCTGCGTAAGCCGCGCACGATTTCTTCGGCCGCTTTGCACTGCAAGGCCGGCACGCTACGCTCACTGTACCAGGCAATATGCGAGGTGAGGATCGCCCGCTCACAGAATCGCAACGGATGGTCATCCGGCAAAGGTTCCTGCTCAAACACGTCAAGTCCGGCGCCGGCAATATGGCCCGCGCGCAAAGCCTCCGCCAACGCCACCGTATCCACCAAAGCGCCGCGGGCGGTGTTAACGAGAATAGCCGTCGGTTTCATCTGCTGCAGCCTGACGGCGTTGATGAGGTGATGCGTGTCAGGTGTTAAAGGACAGTGCAACGAAAGCATATTAGCGATGGCAAAGATTTCGTCAAGGGTTTTGGCGGCGACGCGCGCCGACTGCAACAACTCGCGGGAGACAAACGGATCATGGGCGATGCTCGTGCAGCCGAAACTTTGCATGCGTTGATGCACCGCCTGTGCTATCCGGCCAAATCCCATCGTGGCAAAAGTCATCTCGCGAAATGCCGGCATCGGGGCCGGCGGCGTAATTTTCCAAACTTTGTCACGTATGCGGTGATCGACGAATGGAATCTGCCGGGCGAGAGTCAAAGCCAGCGCTACGGTGTGATCTGCTACCTCGTCGATGCAATAGTCCGGCACATTGCAAACTGGAATACCGCGCGCCGTGGCGGCGGCTATTTCGACGTTATCGACGCCGATGCCGAGACGCACGATCACTTTGCACCGACGCAAGGCGCGAATGACGTCAGCAGTGATCGGCGCCCATTGCACCAACAGGGCCTCAGCGTCTGGCGCGAGCGCGATGACCTCGGCGGGTGTCTTGCACTGCGCGACAATCAATTCAGCATCCGCCGCCTCGATGATTTGCTTTTCACTGGCGATCGAGGAAAAACCATGGTCCGTGTAGAGAACTTTGTGTGCAGGCATATTCAAAAGCTTTTTCAAAAAAGACTATGGCACCAGCACGGCCTTGATATCCGATCCTTTGGCCGCCAGCATTTTGTGAAACGCCTCCACGCCTTCTGCAAGCGGAAAGGTCTGCACCCAACTTTCAACGTCGACGCGCTTGCCGGCCATCAGCGTTACGGCTGTCTGCAATTCACTTAGCGTTGCGGCGTAACTGCCATGAATGGCCACTTCCGGCAGGGTCACTTTGTATGAATCAAGCGTCATGCTATTTTCATGCAAGCCAATCCACACCACGGCGCCGCCGGGGCGAACCATCTCCAGGGCTTGCTTTTTGGTTGTGGTGGCGCCGACCGCATCGATGACCACATCCACACCCTCGTTCGCGGTGAGGTTGCGGACGGCTTCGAGCGCGTTTTCTTGTTGCGCGTTGACTGTGGTGTGGGCGCCTAATTTTTGCGCGATTTCCAAGCGCTCGGCAATGAAGTCGAAAACAATTGTCGTGGCGCCCAACAGAATTTGTGCGGCTTGTTGGCACATTAAGCCAATAGGACCGGCCCCCAGAATGCAAACCATTTTCGGTCGCCGCGCTTTCACCAAATTGGCAACATGCACACCATTGGCCAGAGGTTCGGCGAGACAGGCGGCCGCCGCGGACAAATTTTCCGGCCACGGAATTAAACATTGCGCCGGAACATTGATGAACTCTGCAAACGCGCCCGGCCGGTGCATACCGAAAATTTGCCGGTTTTCACAGAGATGGGTGTTGCCGCGGCGACAGGGACGGCAGGCGGTGCAATTCGCCACCGAATGGCTAATGACCTTCTGGCTGGCATGAAATGTTTTCGCCGAGCTTCCAACTTCGACGATCGTGCCGCAGAATTCATGGCCCATAATCAGCGGCGGCGTGCGGCGCGGATTGCGGTTTTTAAAAGTTTCCAGCTCACTGCCGCAAATGCCACATGCGGCGACGCGCAACAGCACTTCATCGTTGGCGATTTTCGGGAAGGGCTGCTCACATATCTCGAGCCGGTCCCATTCTGGATAATAAAATGTTCTCATCGCTCTCATTTACACATGCAAAAAGGGCGAGAAAAGTGCAACGATAAATTTTCATAACCCAAAGCAAGTAATTTGAAATACGCGTTTCGACATTTTATACAAAAACCAAATTCTATCGCATCACAGTGAGTTTCATCGTTCTTCTGGCATTTCCAGCAGTCATCTGACAGAAATAAATCCCGCTCACCACGGCCCGGCCTTGCGTGTCGCGGCCATCCCACAGGCGTTGATGCCGGCTCGCAGGCAATTCCACACGATCCAGCAGCGTCGCCACTTCATGTCCGCCGAGATCGAAAATAATGAATTCCTCTTTTGCAAGAATCCTAGCTGTTTGAACAAAGCAAAGCCTTGCTGGCGCAAAAAAGGCCGACACATTTTGACTCGCATGCACTGGCGCGAATACCCGTGCATGATGTTACAACTCCTCTCAACCTTAAACCGGTTCGCGTAAAGTCGCTCACGGCAACGACGGTGGCATCGGGAGTTGCGGAGAGGATGGCGGAGGGGTGCCGCCACCTCCACCGCCGCTTAAAGCTAAAGCTGCTCCGGCGCCAAGCACCACCGCGCCACTGCCGATCCATAACCATTTCTTGCGGCTTTTCTTTTTGGGTGGAACTGTAGTAACCGGTTCTGTTGGCGGTGGCAGCTCTTGCCGAACTTGATCGACAAGTTCTATGTAAGGCGGTGGATCCTGAGCCGGATCCGGCTTGTAATTCGGCACCTGCTGCAGTAATTTCCGGATCGCGTCCTTGGCCTGACTGATGTAATCTTTTGCTTGATAAGTCAAAGCTTTCAGCCTGTACGCCCGCAACTGGTCTGCCTCGGACAGGCCGCTCTTATTCAAGCAACGGTCTATCAGATCAATAGCCTGGTCAAAAAGGGCAGCTTCATATTTTTGCTTGGCCTCAGCCAGCTCCGATTCACACGCCGTCTGTGCCTGCGCCACCGTGACCGCACCGGAGCTCAGCAAAGATGCCAAACACAACATGCCAAAAATCAGGCCGGCCCGATTGCCGACAATTTTTCTTCTGCTTGCAAACATACGTACCTCCGAGCCTGAACGTGGTTAATTGCTGTTTATGGAATTTTCCTGAGCGTGAACCGCAACGGTTCAATGACATTGTTTTCCAATAAAAGCGTCTTCGGCCCTTCCAAAACCTGATATCCTTCGCGCCTGACTTCAATCGTGTGCTGCCCGATCGGGAGAGTAAGCCGCTTCGGCGTGACTTGATTCGTGGTTTTGTTGTCTACATAGATGTTCGCCCACACCGCATTGCCCAACTCATCATAGGAAGTAACTGCCAGCATCACCTGCTTGTTAAAATCAACCTCGACGTAAGCCTCTTTGTCCGGCTCGATACTGACATTCTTTTCCCACGTTCCCAAGGTGGGATGAACGGCCTTGACCCGATGCGTTCCCGCAGGTAAATCTTTCAAATAGCGAAGATTCGAATCTCTTGTTTCAAGTTTGCCATCGAAGTAAATCGAGCCGTATGGTTTCACTAAAACGCTCAATCGGCTTATTAACGCGGTCAGCGGCTGATCCACTTCGACTATTTTTTGAGGTTCAACATTAATGGAAACGGAGTAATCCTGATAACCTTTTTTGCGCAGCAAAATTTGATGCGCACCGGCGGCAACGTTATTGCTCTGGTATGGCGTCATTCCAATCTCCTGACCATCCAATAAAATGGTCGCACCATCCGGAGTGGATTTGACGCTGAGCCGGCCCACCACCGCCGAAACCTTTTTGAGCAGCAACGTCATCGGCGTGATTTTACCGGCGCGCACCACAATAATTGTGGAATAGTTTTCGTAACCATCCAAGCTCAACACCAGTTGGTAGCGACCGGGGCTCAAGTTACGATCTTGATACGGTGTGCTGCCGACCGGTTTACCATCGAGTGTTACCAAAGCGCCTGACGGTCGGGAATCGATCTGCACTCCGCTCAATCCCGCTGGCAACATGCCCTCCAGTTGCTTCGTCAATGCATAACGGCGCGGGGCGTTGTCGCCTTGTTGCAGGCTAAATTGTTCTTGTTTGGAATCATATCCCAGTCGTGAGATGCTGATACGATGCCGTCCAACCGGCAACTGCAAGTTGGGCAAGCGGGAGGCGGCGATCAGCGCCTCGTCTATTCTCACTTCGGCGTCCGGCGGATCGACCAAAATGGCAACGCGGGCCGCTGGCTCCAAAGACGGGGATAATTTGTACGTTCCGCCTCGTTGGACGACAAATGAAGTGTCGAACGGAAAATAATCCTGTTGTTGGAAACGCAGCTCGATCTTCCCTTCCTGATCAAGCGGAACATCCACTGGCGTCACACCCAACGAGTCGTCATTCAGGAAAACCGTGGCATTAACCGGTTGTGTGGTAACGGACAGCCGAGCTATCGCCGTTGTGCCTTTACGAATCTTTGGAATAAAAAGCAACGCCAGCGCCGTCAAAGCCAGGATCGAAACCGCTGCAAGTACAATACGACGGCTGGTGAAGAGTTTCTTTTTTTTCTGATAAATCTCCGCCGTTGTAATATCCCGAGGATCCGGTCGTTGCGAGTCTGGCTTCAGCCCCATGAGGCGCTTCAAATCGGCTTGCAGCTCGTCGATCTGTTGATAGCGCGCTTGGCGGTCTTTTGCCAAAGCTTTGTCGATACAATTCTGCAAGGCTGTAGGAATGCCGAGTTCGTAGCGCGCCAGCGCTTGCGGTTCCTGGTTCGCAATCGCGTTCATCACGGTAAACTCGCTGTGGCCCTTGAAAGGAAGCTCGCTAGTCAGCAGCTCGTACAAAACCACGCCGGTTGAAAAGATGTCCGAGCGCGGGTCGAGCTCTTCGCCTTTGACCTGCTCCGGCGACATATAAGGCACCGTCCCCATCATTGCGCCGCCTTTTGTCAGCTTGGAAACGCCTTCCATTTTGGCCAAACCGAAATCCAGAATTTTCGCTTGACCGTCGAGATTGATCAGAATGTTGGCCGGCTTGAGGTCGCGATGCGTAATGCCGGCGCGATGAGCCTTGCTCACGCCGGCGCAGATTTGCACCATCAACTCGAGCGCTTCTTTGAGCGGCAGCTTGGCACGGGCTATCCGATCCTTGAGCGATTCGCCTTCGACATATTCCATCGCGATATAGGAGCGATTCTGATGCTCGCCGACTTCATAAATAGTGACGATATTCGGATGATTCAATTTTGCCGCCAACTGCGCTTCGCGCTTGAAGCGGGCTTTAAATTCCGGATTGGCGGTGTATTGCTCCGACAAAAACTTGAGCGCCACTTTGCGGCCCAGCTCCATGTCTTCGGCCAAATATACTTCGCCCAT
The DNA here is from genome assembly GCA_050732275.1 of bacterium. Lineage (GTDB taxonomy): Bacteria > Zhuqueibacterota > Zhuqueibacteria > Zhuqueibacterales > Zhuqueibacteraceae > Zhuqueibacter. Next base: position 65 of record JBOHQZ010000425.1, on the reverse strand, counting down.
GCCGCCGGCGCCGAGCTTTTGGAGTAGTCGATAATTTTTAAACGTCGTCTCCATCACGCCCAAGC
>JBOHQZ010000424.1:0-5906 GCA_050732275.1 bacterium | reverse complement strand
AAAAGAGAGCTTCGGATAATGAAAAAACTGGCTGAACAACATAAGGATACTCATGCGGACCAAATGATAGAAGCAACACATCTGGAGAACCTTCCCTGGCATCAAGTTTATGAAATTCAAAAGGCAAAAAACAATTTGATCCCTTATGAGTATGCGTTAAAACGCCAGGAAAAAGAAGAAATGGCTTGCCATATTCAGGAAACCAATGAGTTTTGGAAAGATTTCCAATGACTCCCGGAACTTTGTTATGCGATACGAATTTCAAATTTTCCAATGGAACATTCGGAAAAAAGATTCTCGTCGTTCTTAAGGATGGAAGCAGTTACCCTTACATTGTCATCAAAGTTACGTCTCAACAAAAAAACCGGGGTACAAAATACGGATGTCAACTTACCGATCGTCTCCCAAACTTCTTTCTCCCCCAAGGTTGTTGTTATTTAAAAGAGCATACCTGGGTACAACTGGAGGATTTCCGCAAATTTGACATGACAGAATTTCTCAACGCCCATTTCTCAGGCCAAATCGTTAAATTGGCTGAGCTTCCTTGGAAAATCACGCTCGAACTTTTAGAGTGTGCAATTCAAAGTGATGATATTAGCGTAGCGCAACAAAAGGTCCTTCAAGAAACTTTGACCCTGCTCAAAAAACAAAAAGCATAAGTCATCCAAGCCCTCCTTTCGCCTTCCCTCTTGCGCTTCTCAAAAAATATGTTTATTTTGCGGTGTGAAAAAAAACTCAAAAACTTGCGCCGCTCGCTGGCGCCTGCTTGCCTGGCTCAACCTCGCCGCCCCGCTTTTTGCCCAACCGCAAGACCTCCGCTTCGAGCACATCTCCGTGGAGCAGGGACTTTCCAATTACGCCCTGACGAAAATCGTGCAAGATCAACAGGGCTTTCTCTGGTTCGGCACGGAAGACGGGCTGAATAAATATAACGGCTACGAATTCACCGTCTACAAACCCGACCCGGCGGACTCCAACTCGCTTCCGAGTCGACATGTCCAGGCTTTATATGCCGACCGCGCGGGCAATCTATGGGTTGGGGCAGGCTATAACGGCCTGCGCCGATATAATCCGGACACCGACAAATTTGAGCGCTTCAAACATGATCCGCACAATTCGGAAAGCTTGGCCGGTAAAGCTGTTTACGCCATTTTGGAAGACAGTCAGGGCGAGCTTTGGATCGGCACGAATATGGGGCTTTATCGCTATGATCGGCAACGTGATGATTTCAGCATTTATCGCCATAATCCCCATGACACGATTTCGATCAGCAGCGATAACGTTTTAGCGCTCTGCGAAGATCGGACAGGCACCTTGTGGATTGGAACCTCTGCCGGCATCAATCGATATGAGCGGGAAAGGAATGCCTTCATTCACTATCGCCACAACCCCAACAGCCCTGCCGGTCTCAACAGCGATGCCATCAGTTGCATTCGGGAAGATCGCGGTGGCGTGATTTGGATTGGCACCAACGCCGGCCTCAATCGCTATGACCGTCGAACCAATAAAATAACACGCTGCCATTACGATCCCAAAGATCCGCATACCATCGTTCCCAATATAATTTTTGACATTTACGAGGACAGCAAGGGCGCGCTGTGGATTGGCACCTTTCATATCGGTTTGTGGCGATATGAGGCCGCGACGGACCGCTTTTTCCGCTACGAGCACGACCCTGATAATCCGCATTCTCTCAGCGAGAATCGCATCCATTGCATCTACGAAGACCGCTCCGGTGTGATGTGGATAGGCACGTATCGTCATGGCCTCAACCGTTATGATCGCCGGCAGGATGCTTTTACGCGCTACCAAACCCCGCAAAGCGCGGAAGTCTATGCCGTCAGACAGGATCGCAACGGTGAGCTATGGATTGGCACGGAGAGCGCCGGCTTGCTGCGATATGACCGGCAGGGAAAGCTCGTAGCGCACTACCGTTACGATCCTACAAATCCAGCGAGTCTCAGCGCTGATCTCATATTGGCTATTTATGAAGACAGCCGAGGAGAGCTTTGGATTGGCACCGGCTGGGGCTTGAACCGATATGATGCCGGGCGCCGGCGTTTTGTCCACTATCTTCATGAGCCGATTACCCCCATGACTGGCGAGCCTTATCAAGTGAAAACTGTCTATGAAGACATCGACGGAACCATCTGGATCGGCACCAAAGGCAGCGGCTTGTGCCGTTTGGACCGTGAGAAAAAAACCTTTACGTATTATGGCAACGATCCCAAGAATCCGCAGAGCATAAGCAGCAATCACGTATGGGCTATCACCGAAGATAAAAATGGCGATCTATTGATTGGCATGTTCGGCGGCGGATTGAATCGTTTTGATCGAAAAACTGAAACGTTTACTCGCTATCAACCCAATGCCATCTACTCGGTTTACGAGGATCAACAAGGATACATTTGGGCCGGCACCTTTGGCGGCGGAATGAACCGGCTTGATCCAAACACCGGGCGCATGCTCTATTACACGGACCGAGACGGCTTGCCCGATAATTTTGTGAAAGGTATTTTGCCCGATGCCAATGGCAACCTCTGGCTGAGCACCGACAAGGGTTTGTCAAAATTCAATCCTAAGAATGGGATATTTAAAAACTACACTGTGAAGGACGGGCTGATCAGCAATCAATTCCTTTCGGGTGCTTATTACAAAAGCCCGGATGGCCGGCTGTTTTTTGGCGGTGGAGGAGGAGTGATTGCTTTTTATCCCGACAGCATTAAAGATAATCCGCACCTTCCGCCCGTCGCCATCACCAGCTTCAAAGTTTTCGACAAGCCTTTGCCGCTAAAGCGGGCGCTGTTTGCGCTCGAAAAAATCAAGCTCTCATACCGGCAGAACTTTTTTTCATTCGAATTCGTCGCGCTGGATTACACCGTGCCGGCAAAAAATCAGTATGCCTATAAGCTGGAAGGCTTCGATCCGGATTGGATTCACGCCGGCGCCAGGCGTTACGCCAGCTACACCAACGTCGATCCCGGCGAGTATGTTTTTCGCGTGAAGGGCGCCAACAGCGACGGCGTGTGGAACGAGCGAGGCGCCGCCATCAACATCGTCATTGCGCCGCCGTTTTGGAAAACCTGGTGGTTTCAAACATTCGCTTTAGCGACGCTGAGCTTGGTCGCCTGGAGCGCTTATCGCTATCGCGTCAACCGGCTTTTGGAAATGGAGCGATTGCGCACGCGGCTCGCGGCGGATTTGCACGATGAAATCGCCGGCAATCTCAGCAGCATCGCCATGTTCGGAAAAATCGTGCAGGACGAGGCGGCTGCGGCAGGCGAGCAAAAATTGGCCGGCTCCGAGTTGCTGGAACGGATCGTCACACTTTCCCAAGAATCCGTGGCGGCGATTCGGGAAATCATTTGGGCCATCGATCCGCAGCCGGAAACGATTCACGATTTGCTGATGCGGGTGCGCGATTGGGCAGTTACTGCCTGCCGGCCGCAAAACATCTTGCTGAAGTTTGACGCGCCGCTCCAAGAGCAGCTTCCTCCCAAAAACCTCTCACCCGATCAGCGCAAGCATCTTTGGCTGTTGCTGAAAGAAGCCATCAACAACGCCGTCAAACATTCGGGCGGCACGGAGCTAATGATTCGCTCTCTTTACAAGCCGGGGAATCTGATCATTACCCTCGCCGACAATGGCGCGGGTATCGATAACGGCGCCGATGGCACAATCCGGTTTTCCGGCAAAGGCTTGGGGACGATGAAGAACCGCGCCGCGCAGCTTCACGGTGGGCTCGAAATTTTTCCTCACCCCGAAGGCGGGACGACCGTTATCATGTCGGTCAAGATTTAATTGCCGGTTTGATCAAAACCGTGCAGCAGAATTTTCAATTATCCTTTGGGCCAAATCCACCCGCGCCGTGAAGAACGCCACGATAATAAACTCAAAAAAAAGCTTGCAATAAAAAAAGAGTTTTTCTATATTCATTTCCACGTGACAAAATCAACCTACACGGGCGTAGCCTCGGGTGAAGTTTGCTTCCAGCACTTGCCTCTAAGATAACCGCACCCGGGAACTCCTCGAGCAAATTCTGATTCCACGGCCATCTTCGCAGCGTAAACCGGCGGTGATGGCCTTTGTGTTTGGCTAAAATCCCTTAGCCAAAAATTTATTGCATTTGCAATATATGCCCGGGAGGCAGGAAACGTGAGAAATTTCATTCGTAATTTTGGATTTTGGCTCGGCGCGTTGGGCATGACTGTAACGGCACCGCCGGCCGGGGCGCAAAACGCTCCGGCCTCTGCCAGTCAAATCGCCTCTTTGCGTTACTCGCTGACTGTCGATCCCGACACGTTGAAAATCAACAGCCTCATCAATTACACCATCCTAATCGAAAACACGCCCGGCTCTAGCGATCAACTCGATTCGGTCGTGGCGTTTTTTAAAATTCCGCAACTGGCCGACGGCACGCTGCTTTTAAAGCCCGCTTCTTTCAATCTCCTGCCGGGCGATCCCCAACCTGTCGGTTTTCCCAATAACGTCGTCGATTTTAACACCGGCCAAATTCGTTGGGATTTCACCTCCATTTTTCGCGGCGGTCCGGTCATCATAAGATTTTCCTTTGAGCTTGAAGACATCGCGAAGATCAGCTTGCAAGCTTGCGGTGAAAATTATCTCACGGCCATCCTCGACGTGACGGCGAAAGATCGCGGCATTGTCGTTCGCCCCGGGCCGCGTTCGGTGGAGAGCATTCTCGACGTGCGGCCGGATATGGCGCTGGGACCGATTCTCGGAGATGCGGCGGCGCAGCGTGGAAGAGTCGTCACCTTTACCATTCGTTATCGGAATATTGGCAATGTCGGCGACGAGGCCACGGTTTGCGTCAAATTGCCGCTGGGCGCTGACGCCAACAACGTTCGGGTCGAGCCTGCCTCCATCACCACAACCATGATCTCAGCGGATTCGCTCTGCTTCGACGTCGGCCTCCTGCAAGCCGATAGCACGCAGCATAGCTTCGTCCTCCGCATTCCTTTGATATCCTCGATTCCAAACACGGTGGACTCCATTTGCATCCTTGCGACCATCGCCTCGCCGTGCGACACAATCACGGTCAACAACGGCCCGCAAAGCCTCTGCATGCCGCTGGACCCGCTCGATCTCCTCCTCCTCACTAAATCGGCTACGCCCGACACGGTATTCATCGGCGAGGCGATCAATTACACCATTATCTATTCCAACCTTGATGCCGCTTTAACGGCGTACAATGTGCAGATCGTCGATGTGCTGCCGGCCGGGACACAGCTCATCGCCGCCGACACGCCGTTTGAATTGACCAACAATAGGTTGATCTGGAGACTTGACAGCTTGACGGCCGGAACCAGCGGCCAGCGGCGTTATTCGATTCGTGTCCCATTCGATTTTTACCGGAATCGTTCAAGCACGGTTGCTTGCCAGGGCGCGTTCATCAGCAATTTCGCGGAAATCACTTCCACCGGGCCGGGCGGCACACCGACTCCGGAAGCCTCCAGCCAATTCGCCAACAACCGCGCCATTCGTTCGGTTTTTGTGCAGCCGCTCAGCGATCTTTTGGAGTTGGCTGTGAGGATCGACACCACCCGCGTCAATCCCGGCGCCGCCTCGCTATTGCCCGGTGATGTTCTCACTTACAACTTGCGCTTCCGCAACAATAGCGCGCGCTTGACAGCCACCAATGCGATCTTGACGGACACGCTGCCGGATCCGCAAATCGCCAGCCTGCTGGCGCCCTTGCCGCCGCGATTCACGTACGAGGCGCTCACCAATCGTCTTATCGCAAGAAATTTGGTGCTGGCACCCGGCCAGGTGGATTCCGCTTCGTTTCGCGTCATGATTCGCACCGATATCGCCACCTGCACGGAATTGACGATATTTAATCGCGCCGGCATCTTCGACTCGCTCGAATTTGATTGCGATCTCAC
>JBOHQZ010000423.1:0-5923 GCA_050732275.1 bacterium | reverse complement strand
GCATCGCGGAGAATGTGATCAAGCGCGCGTTGGAGCGATTGGATGGCGTGGCGCGCGTGCAAATTTATGGCGGCATCAAGCGCGAAGTGCGCGTCGAGCTGGATGCGTATCTGCTCGAAGCTTATGGCTTGACGCCGGCTGAAGTCAACGACAAAATTCGCCAAGCCAATGCCAACGCTTCCGGCGGCAGGCTAGTGCAGCAAGACAAGGCTTATCTCATCAAAGGCATCGGCAATTACACCAGCGTCGAAGATGTCGCTGCCACTGTGGTCGGCTATAAAGCCGCTGCCAATGGCGCGAGCAATGATACTACTTCGGTCGGCACGCAACAAGCAGGTGCGCAATTCGCGCCGGACAAGGTGCCGATTTATTTGTCCGACGTGGCGCGGGTGAACTATGCGCCGGAAGAGCGCACCGACGTTGTTCGCCTCAACGGTCACGAGAGTGTCGGGTTCTACATTTATAAGGAGGCGGAAGACAACACCGTGCGCGTGGCCGAGCAAATCAAAGATGCCGTTGCACGCACGCAGGCGGATTCACCAGATCTCGATTTCGCGCTGGTATACAACCAGGCCGCTTTTATCGACAACGCCATCGGCGAAGTCAAAACCTCAGCTATCATCGGCGCGCTGCTGGCGGTGCTGGTGCTGTACGTTTTTCTACGCAGCTTTGGCGTAACGATTCTCATTGGTCTTGCCATTCCGATTTCCATTCTCGCGACGTTTACTTTGATGTACTTTCAAAACCTGACGCTCAACATCATGTCGCTCGGCGGATTGGCGTTGGGCACCGGCATGCTGGTCGACAATGCCATCGTCGTCATCGAAAATATTTTCCGGCGCCGCCAATTAGGTGAACCGGCGGAGCAAGCGAGCATCACCGGCGCTAGCGAAGTCGGTATGGCCATCTTTGCCGTGACATTGACAACGGTGGTTGTTTTCCTGCCGGTCGTTTATGTGAAGGGCGTGGCCGCCGAGCTTTTCCGCGAACAGGCTTGGGTGGTGACTTACGCGCTCACCGCCTCGATGTTGGTAGCTTTCACGATGGTGCCGGCGCTGGCCTCGCGGCTGCTGGCGAAAGATTCGAGAACATTTCAAGAGCAAAGATTGCATTTTCCTTTTTATGAAAAAACGCTGCAATGGGCTTTGCAGCATCGCGGCATTGTCGTGCTGTCAACGATTGCTCTCATGGCCATTGCCGCAGCGTTATTGCCAGTGATCGGTACGGAATTCATCCCGCGCAGCAGCGAGAATCAAGTACAAATCGATCTCGACTTGCCGCCAGGAGCGCCGCTGGAAAAAACTTCTGCCGTGCTGGCTGGCGTTGAAGCGCGTATTCAACAAGTTCTAGGCGACAAGGTTGCCGAGCAATTTTCCACCGTCAATGTCCGTTCATCGCAAAGCCTGTTCAATTCTGAAACGCAAGGCGGCGAGCATCTCGCAGCGGTGACGATTAATTTGGCAAAAGGGAAAGACGTTATCACTCCCGAAGGCGCGATTGCGGCGTTGCGGCCGCATCTGGATTTGCCTGGCCTCACCACGATCTTTCGCATTCGCGAGACTAGTTTGCAACAAACCATCGGCACCGGCGGCCCGCCCATCATCGTCGAAGTGCGCGGCAACGAGATGGCAACGTTGCAGCAAACCTGCGAACAGGTTGCCGCAGCGCTGCGGCAGATCGAGGGGCTGCACAACGTCGAAACGAGTTTTCAAAGCGGCAGGCCGGAAATTAATTTGCGCATCGACCGTTTGCTGGCGGCCAGTTTTGGCTTGGATGTGCAGCAAATCGGGCAGCGCGTCAAAGAGCGGCTCGCGGGTGAGGTGGTGTCTGATTTTTACAGCGAGGGTGAGGACCGCAACATTCGCGTCGCTTTTCCCAAAGCCACGCTCACCGAGCTGGCCGATATGCCGATTCGCGCCGCGAATGGCGCGGTGTTGCGCTTGCGCGATGTCTCCCAACTTGTGCCGAGCGAAGGACCGAAGGAAATCCAACGCCACAATCAGTCGCGCATCGCGCACGTAACCGCGCAGTTGGCGAAAGGGACGACGTTGAGCCGCGCGGTGGCGCAAGTCGACAAAATCATCGCTCATATTCCTTTGCCGCCCGACCACGAGCTGCGTTTTGCCGGCGAAGAAGCCTCGCGCGAAGAGTCCTTCGATCAAATGAAATTTGCGTTGATCTTGTCGATTATTTTGGTCTATATGGTCATGGCCGCGACATTTGAAAATCTTTTGCACCCGTTCACGATCTTGTTAACGCTGCCGTTCGCGGGCGTCGGCGTGGTTTTCTCCTTCTTGCTGATCGGTGAGCCGCTTAGCGTCATGGCTTATATCGGCGTCGTTCTGCTCGTTGGCATCGCCGTTGACAATGCCATCGTGCTGATCGACTACATCAATCGCCTGCGCAGCGACGGCATGCCGCGACGCGAGGCGGTCTTGCAAGGCGGGCGCGACCGCCTGCGTCCCATTCTCATGACGACGGCCACGACGATTCTGGGACTTTTGCCGCTTTCCATAGGCCTCGGCGAAGGCGCTCGCTTGCGCGCGCCGATGGCGGTGGCGGTTATCGGCGGATTGGTTACTTCCACTTTGCTAACGCTAGTGGTGATTCCAGTGGTGTATGAATTGATTGATGGGGTGAGAGGAAAGAAAAGTTCGTAGTGACGCCTTCAGGCGTTTTGTTAGGTGTGATCAAGAAAATCTCGCATCGTAAGGCTCAACTCACGACTCAGGAAAATATTCTTTTGCTCAAGTCTGGTTAAAATTATGTCAAGCTCAGGAATGATTCCCTTTTGTGCGGCTTTAACAAGAAGAGCGAATGTTGGTATAAAAACGATTTTTTGTTCTTTGGCTTCTTTTTGAGCGCGTTTATCATCAAGCAACAGGTAATCGGCTTTTATCTCGGAAGCGAGTATGATGGCTTCCTGCTCCCCGCGATCGAGTTTGTGGCTGAATGCAAAATTGGGTGTCGCGATTGGACGAACCGAGATAAAATCACAGCCGGTGATTGTTACACTTTGTTGGCGGTCTTTGGCGTTGTGAACGACTTCGTGATGAACGGCTTCTGGAATGAAAACCTGTCCAAAGAGCTGCTGAAGCAACCCCAACATGCCGCAATTGTAGAGAATGATAAGCGGACTCGCGTTCGAGACGACTGTCATTTCTCAAATTGAGTTGAGCTTTTCTAAAGCCTCGCTGATTTCTTCGGGCGTGTTGCGAAAATAAGGTATTTTCTTTTTGCCCAAGAAATTGATGAACTCGTCATAACTCATGTTCAGCAGCTTGGCAGCCTTGCCGAGGCTGATCTCTTCGTCGAGAAAAAGTCCGAGCACGAAGCTTTGATAACCAAAATCCGAGGGACTATCGAGATCGTCGATAATGTCTTTCGGCATGGCAAAACTGACTTCTACGGTTGACATGGCTGAGCCTCAAATTTGAAATGTTCTATTGAAATGAGTTTAAACAATATTGGCGAAAAAAGCAAGCCTGAAAAATATATAAATTTGGAAACTGCTTTTCCAAGCCGCGCTAAAAAATAACCGTCATGATCGTCACCTTAAAAACAAGCCTGTTTCGCCCGTCGCGCGATAACCAAATGCCCGCAGAGGCATCGGGCAACGCCAGCTTCATCCTCCACGAAAAAGGCTACCGGCGATACGATGCAGAGGGAACAGGTCTCTTATCCATTAAGTCGTTTTATAATGGCCAGGCTTTTTACGAGGTCGGACGCGGTCGCTTTGCCGTCGATGACCACTCCTATTTGATCTTGAATCAAGGTCAGCCGTATTCCATCACCATTGATTCTGCAAGGCCGATGGAATCCTTCTGCATTTTTTTTGCCGGCGGTTTTGCCGAAGAAGTGCATCGCAGTCACAGCGCTAATACGGCGCGCTTGGTGGATGCGCCGGAAACGTCTGCGGTGCCATCAATCAGTTTTTTCGAGAAAATCTATTCGCACGATGATATTCTTTCTCCCGCATTGCGGCATCTCCGTACTTCACTGGCGCAAAGAAAAGACGAGCCAGGCTGGCTTCAAGAACAACTTCACAAAATCATGCAACGCCTGTTGCGGGTGCATCAACAAATCTACAAGGAAATTGAGGTGCTGCACGCTGTGCGTGCCTCCACCCGCGAGGAATTGTATCGCCGGCTCCATCGCGCCAGAGATTACGCCCACGCCATGTTCGATCAACCTATCACGCTGGATGAGATGGCGCAAATCGCCTGTCTTTCGCCCAACCATTTTTTGCGCACGTTCAGACAAATTTTTCGACAATCGCCGCACCAGTATTTGACCGCCTTACGTTTGGAGCGCGCCAAGAAGCTGCTCGCCGGCACTGCTCTTTCCGTGACTGAGGTTTGCTATGCAGTTGGATTTGCCAGCTTAGGCTCATTTAGTTGGCTGTTCAGAAGGCGCTTTGGCATTTCTCCGGAGGCGTATCGCCAAAGAAAGATGCAAAAAGCGACATCTCAAGAAAGGTGATTTTGAAGAAGCGCCGCATGCTGCTCGATTCGTATATTGGCTTTGCGCACCGAGCATATATCCGCGGATGAAATCATTGCCGTGGCGCTATAAATCACCTTTCGTAAAACTAAACAAGAGGGTCGTCATGAAACGAACATCGTTGTCTGTTGTCTTCAGCCTCGCCGTCGCTGCCTCGCTCCTGGCGCAAGGCTCTCAAGTGCAGACCTCTGACGCCATCAACTCAAAGGAAAGGAGAATCACCATGCCAAATCCAACTGCAGTTGCGCTTTCGCAAATCGGGCAGATATCCGTAAACGCTCATGATCTCGAGCGCGCCATCGCCTTCTACCGCGATAAGCTGGGGATGAAGCATTTATTCACCGTGCCGCACATGGCTTTTTTCGATTGCAACGGCATCCGTTTGATGCTTGGCCTTCCCGAAAAGCCGGAATTCGATCATCCCAGCTCCATCATTTATTTCAAAGTGGAAGATATTCAAAGCGCTCACAAAACGTTTTCCGAACGCGGCGTGAAATTCGAGGACCAGCCCCACTTGGTTGCAAAACTGGAGGCGTACGATTTGTGGATGGTATTCTTCCGTGACTCCGAAAACAATCTGCTCTGCCTGATGAGCGAGGTGGCGCGGAAATAGCTTTTAGTTCATTCATCTTTTCAGCCACAGACCGGCCACTCGTAGTGGCCGGTCTGTTTGCCTACGACGATTTATTATAAGGATAGAAGTCTGCAGATTAAAGATGAATTTCGCACCATTACCCAAAATCGAGTTGCACTTGCATTTGGATTGCTCGCTGAGCTTCGAGATCGTTTCTCGTTTGAACCCCTCAATCTCGTTAGAAAAATATCAAAACGATTTCATTGCTCCGGCTAAATGCACGAACTTGGCTGATTTGCTCACGCGAGCGCCTAAAGGCATCCAACTCATGCAAACCGAGTACGAGTTGCGCCTGGTCACAACAGATATGTTTCAGCAACTCCAGCGAGACGGCGTCATTTATGCCGAAATCAGATTTGCACCGTTGTTTCATACCGAAAAAGGACTATCGCCGGAGCAGGTTGTTGAGATCGCTGAATCGGCAACAGCACAAGCCAGCGAATCAACCGGAATCGAGGCGCGGTTGATTTTGTGCACGCTTCGCCATTTCAGCGAGGAGCAAAGCTTGCAAACCGCACAACTCGTCAAACGCTTTAAAGGCACACGAGTCGCCGCTCTCGACATTGCCGGAGACGAAGCCGGTTTTGGGATTGACAAACACCGCGCCGCTTTCCAATTTGCCATCGATCACAACCTTCCTCGCATCGCACACGCCGGAGAAGCCAATGGACCGGATAGTGTTTGGGAAACACTAAAGTATTTTCAGCCATCACGCATCGGTCACGGCGTCCGCAGCATCGAAGAACCGGATTTGCTGGCTCATCTCAAGCAGCAAAATATTCATCT
>JBOHQZ010000422.1:0-5925 GCA_050732275.1 bacterium | reverse complement strand
GGCCTGACTTTGCAGAATGTAAACGTAAAACATGTGAGAGGAACCGTATGTTTTTCTAAACAGAAAAGGCTACTTGAAAAGTAGCCTTTCTCTTAGTCGGGGCGAGAGGATTTGAACCTCCGACCTCCTGGTCCCGAACCAGGCGCTCTAGCCGAGCTGAGCCACGCCCCGATTAACTATGTTTTGGACATCTTAACTACAAACGTTTTTAAAGCCTAATTTCTTACGGACATAACCTCCGACCTTGGCGCCCGAAGCGCCACGCTTTAGCCGAGCTGAGCCACGCCCCGATCAACAATGTAAATTTTTTTTGAAACGTAACTTCGTCAAGCTCAAACGGATTTTTGTTCTTGCGGGCGCCCCCTCCGACCTTGGCGCCTGAAGCGCCACGCTCTAGCCGAGCTGAGCCACGCCCCGAACTACACTTGACATAAAGCCGAGTTACTTTTTACGGCCATTCCGTCGTTCACGCCAGATTTCGATGATCGCCGGCAAAATCGACAGGACAATAACTACGACGATGACTTTATGAATATGCTTGTTGATATCCGGTACTGTGTTGCCGATGAAGAAGCCGAGCAAAAGCATGCTCCAAACCCATAGAATACCGCCGGCAATGTTATACGTAACGAAACGGCGGTATTGCATTTGTCCGACACCGGCAACCACCGGCGCAAACGTGCGTACGATCGGAACGAAACGTGCGATGACGATCGTTTTTGCGCCGTATTTTTCATAGAACATTTGCGCGCGCTGCACGTGGCTGCGTTTGAACAACAGCGAATCTTCTCTTTTAAACAAGGCTGCACCGGTTTTTTGGCCGATATAATAGCCTAATTGATCGCCGACAACAGCGCAGAGCGAAACCACCACCAGCATTAAATAAATATCCAGATGTCCAGCCGCTGCAAAAACTCCTGCCGTGACTAACAAAGAGTCGCCGGGCAAAAAGAAACCTATCATGAGTCCGGTCTCAGCGAAGACAATGGCGCAAATCATCACCATTCCGCCCCATTTGATGATCGACTCGACATCATATACGCGCCCCATGATCTCTTGCAAAAATTCCATATCCGTTCAAATCTCCTCGATGGAAAACCTTTGTCACCGTTTTCCATAACCAGCAGGTCATTCTAACCTGCAATCAACCATTACCCAAAACTAATTTGAAAACCACATTTTGATGAATCGCCAGATATCCCGACCGCCGCGAATGTGGCTCGTTTCTCCCGAGTAAATCGTCGTAATCGGGACGAATCGAATCGTTATGCCCAGCCGAACCGCTTTGATGAGCAGTTCGGATTCCATCTCGTAGCCGTTCGTGAGCAGCGTCGCTTGTTCAAGCAGGTTGCGCGAATGGAGCCGATAACCGCTTTGACTATCGGGAATTTTGACGCCTAAGCGCCACGAAACCATCGCACTGGTAATCCGATTGCTCATGACTCGAAAGAACGGCATCGGCGGCCAGCGTAATTGGCGACAACCAATGATCAAATCTACCTGCCAAGTGTGAAAAGCGCGGACAAAATCAGCCACATGCTCCGGCGCATGCTGGCCATCCGCATCCATCGTTATCACCGCGCGGACCTGCGGCATTTTCAGAGCGGCGGCAAAACCGCTCTTCAGCGCGGCACCCTTGCCGCGATTTTGGCCGTGCTGAATCAATTGCGCCGAATATCGCTCCGCTACTGCAGCGGTGTTGTCCGTTGAGCCGTCATCCACAACGATGACCTGGCGGTTCGGTATGCTCAAAAAAGTTTTTGAAAGAACATTGGCCAATGTCGCACCGGCATTATATGCCGGAATGATCACAGCAATATCGCCGACATCAGTTTGCGGCGGAGGCGACATGGAGTCCTATCAGATGAAAATCAAAATTGACCTTCCCTCCTGCCTCAAAAACATAAAATAAATTTAAGAAAAAACATTCAGTTTTGCAAGGCTTTTGTTGGACATTTTTGATCAAGGCATGAGCGCCATTCATTCTGCGGCGCCGCGAAGAAAAATTACACCCCAATCCCTTGCTTTTAGGGCAAGTTTGAGTATATTTTGTAAACGTTGATCCCCAAAGGCTTATTATGATTACATCGAGGAGAAGCACAAATGAAACACAACTCCAAAATCTTTTTGCCCTTCGCGCTACTGCTTGTGTTACTGATCCTCGCCTCCCTCGCTTTCACCGATGAGGGCATGTATCCGCTTTCGGAGATTCACAAGCTGAATCTGAAGGCGAAAGGGTTCAAGCTCGACGCGAAGCAGTTGTACAATCCACAGGGCGTGAGCTTGGTGGATGCAATCGTGCAAGTTGGCGGTTGCACCGGCTCTTTCGTGTCGAATGAAGGCCTGATTTTGACCAATCATCATTGCGCGTTTGGCGCGGTGCAGGCGGCAAGCTCGGCGGAGAAAGATTATCTCACCAACGGCTTTTTCGCGGCCAGCCGCAGCGAGGAGATTTCGGCGAAAGGTTATAATTGCCGCATCACCGAATCGTATCGCGATGTTTCGGCTGACGTGTTGAGCGCGGCCAAAGAAAACATGAGTTTTGCAGAACGCGCCAAAGCGATTGAGCAGAAGATAAAAGAAATCGTCGCGGCGGAAGAGACGAAGGCCAAAGACATTCGCGCCGAAGTGGCGGAAATGTTTGCCGGCAAGAGCTATGTGCTGTTCATTTACCGCAACATCAAAGATGTGCGTCTCGTGTACGTGCCGCCGCGTAGCATTGGCGAGTTTGGCGGGGAGATCGACAATTGGGTGTGGCCGCGCCATACCGGTGATTTCTCTTTCATGCGCGCCTACGTAGCCAAAGACGGTGCGACGGCGGAGTATTCGCCGGACAACGTTCCTTACAAGCCGCGCCGCAACTTAAAAGTTGCGCCACAAGGTATCGAGGAAAATGATTTCGTTTTTATTCTCGGCTATCCTGGCCGCACGTTCAGGCATCAAACCTCATTCTTTTATGAATATCACGAAAAATATTTTCTGCCGTCGACGGCTGACTGGAATACTTGGCAGATCGAGATGATGGAAACCGCCGGCAAGAACGATGCGGAAGTGGCGATTCGTTTGAGCAGCCGCATCAAAGGCCTGGCAAACACCATGAAAAATTTTCGCGGCAAGCTGCAAGGGTTTCACCGGCTGAATCTGGTTGAAAAGAAACGCCAGGAAGAAGCCGCATTGCAAGCGTTCATCAATGCCGAGCCGAATCGCAAAACGCAGTACGGCATGGTGCTGCCGGAGATTGGAAAAATTTACAGCGAAATCATGACCGAGGCGCCCCGCGCATTCGTGCTCGGCCGGATCGTCGGCAGCTCGACTTTGCTCAACGCCGGTTATACGGCTTTCAAATTATCCGCACAATTGCAGAAAGAAGATTTGCAGCGCGAGCCGGCATATATGAATCGCAATCTGCCGGCACTCAAACAAAGAATGGAACGCGCTTACGCCGACCGCAACGACGCCGTCGACAAACTTTTCTTGAAAGAGATTTTAAAACAAGCGAGCCGCCTGCCGGAGGGACAACGCATTGCTGCGGTAGATGCCATGCTCAAAAAGGCTACAAATGGCGCTGCGGAAGCGGTCATTGAAAAATTTGTTGAAGAAACACATGCCAATTCAAAGCTGCGCGACGCGGCATTTTTTCAATCGTTGCTGAGCATGAAACCAGAGGAAATTCGCGGCCCGAATGATCCTTTTATCGAATTCGCGGCGGCATTGGAAACTGACCTCGAAGCGAGCCGCGAAGTGCAACGCGCGCGGGACGGTGCGCTGTCCAAACTTATGGCGCAATTGGTCGAAGCCAAACAATTGTGGCGGCAAACGGATTTCATTCCGGATGCGAACAGCACCCTGCGGCTGACGTTCGGCCGCATTCGCGGCTACTCGCCAAATGATGCGGTGGCTTATGAGCCGATCACCACCCTGGCGGGCGTTTATCAAAAGAATATCAGCGGCAACGAGGATTTCACCGCACCATCGCGGCTGATTGATTTGTGGCGCGCGAAAGATTTTGGCAAATTTAAAAGCGCGAAGCTGCATGACGTGCCGGTGGCGATTCTCTACGACACCGACACCACCGGCGGCAATTCCGGCAGCCCGGTGATGAATGCCAACGGCGAGTTGGTTGGCGTGAATTTCGACCGCTGCTATGAAGCGACCATCAATGATTATCAGTGGAGCTCGGAATACAGCCGCTCGATCGCGGTGGATATCCGTTACGTGTTGTGGGTGGTGGACAAATTTGCGGGGGCGGGAACGCTGCTGCAAGAGCTGGGAGTAAAATAACAGTGGATTGATGGATCATTGGATTTTTGGATTAATGAAAAAACTTTCACTACATTAATCCAAAAATCCATCAATCCAATAATCCAAGATCGGCTCATTCTTTCACCCTTTGCAGCCGCTCCAAATCATCGTCCCGGCCTAGCAAGACGAGCACGTCACTGTCTTTGATGAGCTGCGAGGCTTTGGGCACGACGGTGATGCGCTCGGGCACGAGCTCTTTGATCATGATGACTTGTACGTTGTATTGATTCGTCAAGTCCAACTCGGCAAGAGTTTTATTGACAAACGACGCCGGCGGGGCCCATTCGATGATGCTATAGCCCTCGGCGATCTCGAAATAATCCAGTATCGAACTGCGCTCCAAACGATTGGCCAATCGCTCCGCCATATCCTTCTCCGGAAAGATGACCTCGCTGGCGCCGACGACGTTGAGAATTTTCCCATGGTCTTCACTCATGGCTTTGGCAATAATCTCTTTCACGCCGAGCTCGCGCAAATAATAGGTGACGAGAATGCTGGCGTCGATGCGATCACCGAGGCTGACCACGACGGCATCGGCCTCGGCAACCCCGAGATTGGTGAGCACATCTTTATCGGTGGCGTCGGCGATAATGGCCTTTTCGACGAACGGTTTGACATCATCAACCTTTGCTTCGTCGTTGTCGATGGCCATCACCGAGAGCTTGTGTTCGGCCAGAGCGCGGCAGAGAAAGAAACCGAAGCTCGACATGCCGATGACTGCAATTTTTCGCATAATGAAAATGTTTGTCTGTTTGTCAGTTATTCGGTTGACCAGTTTAACCCCGACTTTCCTTTGAAAAAGTTAAAGACCGTCGGGGCAAACTGGCAAAAGCTGTTCATCCAACCAAAAATGTTTCGCTGGCATATTTGTAGCGGCGCGTCACGGATTTAGTTACAGCGATAGCAACGGTGAGCGGGCCAACTCTTCCCAGAAACATGACCAAAGTTATTACTGCTTTGCCTAAATCCGTTAGCATTGGCGTCACGCCCGTGCTCAAGCCGACGGTTCCAAATGCCGAAGTGGTTTCAAAAAGAATGTCGATGAATCTCCAGCGGCTAATTTGGTGCGAAACGCCGCCGATCTCGCTTTCCAACACCACAAACGTGAAGAAAACAATCACCAGCATGGCAAAGAGCGAGACGGAAATCGCCTTCGAGACGACGCTGTCCGGAATGCGCCGTTTGAGCAGATTGACCTCCTGCTGATCGCGAAACCTCGCCCACGCCAAGCCGATCAAGACGGCGAAGGTGCTGGTTTTGATGCCGCCAGCACAGGAGCCGCTGGAGCCGCCGATGAACATGAGTATGATAATGAAGAATAAGGTGCCGCTCGTAAGCTGATCGAACGGGACGGTATTATAGCCGGCGGTGCGCGGCGTGACGGATTGAAAGAGGCTGACGATGATTTTGGTCGGCCAATCCATCGGCCGCAGGATGTTGCGAAATTCGAAGAAAAAAAAGCCAAGAGCGCCGCCTGCAATGAGCAGCGCAGTCACGATCAAAGTGAGCCGGGTATGAAAATTCAATGCCGCAAAAGGGCGGCGCGAGCGGCGAAAAATAAAATCGCCGAGATCATAATACACCACGAAGCCGAGTCCGCCGCTGATGATCAAAAAGCAAATA
>JBOHQZ010000421.1:0-5964 GCA_050732275.1 bacterium | reverse complement strand
GCTTGGCGTCCGCGTGAGCCGGATGGACCGGCGGCGAACAGCTTTTCTTCAGTGAGCTTGGATCAAGACGGCAATGTTTGGTGCACTTCGACGACGAATGGCTTTCATATTTATGACGGCACGCGCTGGTACAACTACAGCAGCAAAAATCTCCCGATCAGCATCAACGATTTCCGCGCCAGCATTCATCTGGCCAATGGCGATCACTGGCTGGCGACTTGGGGCACCGGCATTTACGTGATGAGCGGTCCCCTGGATGCGCTTACGATCAAATCACGTATCGACGTGGCGAGCGGCGTGCTTTCTTCCGCGGCCTGCTGCACGAACTATCCGGTCGTTCCCTTTTTAAAGCAGGACAACGATGGTAATATTTGGATTTTGAATTTTGATGCCGCCAATACGAATGCATTGCTGGCCCGCACCCCTGACAACAGGTATGCCCGCTTCTCCACCGGCGAAGGCTTGCGCAGCCGGGAAGTCAACGTTTTGGAAATAGAAAAGACGCTCACCAGCGATCGCATCTGGGTTGGGACATTCAACAGCGGCATCAGCGTGTTGGACCACAATGGCACCGTGCTCAACAAAAATGATGACGATTTCGAGGGCGAGCTGGATTTGGATGACAACCTGTTGAGCAACCGCATCGTTTCGCTTGCCCAAGACCGTGAAGGTTACATTTGGATCGGCACCGACAAAGGGCTTAATTACTGGTTCGGCAGCGGCGGCGCCAATGACCGCTTCTGCTACAGCTTGATCAACGACAATGTGCAAATCGTTCGGGTCGATCCGCGCAACAACAAGTGGATTGGCACGAGCGCCGGCATTACGGTGTTGTCCGGAAGGGACAATTGCACGACCACGCATTACACGATTGAAAACAGCCCTCTCGTCGGTAATTTTGTGACCAGTATCGATTTTAACCGCAAAACCGGCGAGGTCTGGATTGGCACGACGACCGGGCTCTCCCGTTTTCGCACACCGTTTACCGAAGCGGATCCAACGGTAGAACAACTCAAGGGATATCCGAATCCATTTATCCTTGATGAAAACACCGGCCAATGTCCACGCCTTGATATTTGTAACGGCCAAACAGGTTTTTGCATTGACCAGCTTGGCGATAAGAATGCGGTGAAAATTTTCAACATCGCCGGCGAGTTGGTTCGGAGCTATTCGCCCGACAACATTACCGGGGGCCAGGTGTGTTGGGATGGCCGCGACAAGTCGAAAAATCTTGTGCCAAGCGGTGTTTATATTTTTGTCGCTTACAACGACAATGGCGCCAGTGCCGTCGGCAAGGTGGCGGTGGTGCGGTGGTGAATGAGCGGTACACTTTTTTATTAAATGATAGCCAGTGATAATAAATTCATCTTTGTATAACGCGCTGCATGCTCGATACTGACCTAATCTGCTCATTGAAAATTTAGGGGTAGAGAATGAAAAGAAACACAAGAGGCGCCACAACCCGCAATATTCAACTTTACGTTTTGGGTTTGTTGCATTTCGAAAATGATACACAGGAAACTGTAATCCTCTCACGAAAACAGTTGGCGGCGATAGGGATGATGTTTGTGTCCGTTATCTTTAGTCACTCCAAACCGGAGGCCGGTGACGATGATACCTACTTCAAGTTCAAATTATCAAATGAAGAGAATCATCTTGCTTTTAAAAACTTTATTGGCAATAGCTTGGCTGGTGTTGTAAGAGAGATTCAATGCGGTTATTATCATCACAGGATTATATTTCGGCTGACTTTCCATGAAAACACTAGATTGCACGTCATAAGAAACGCACGGGCGGAGGTCTATGATCTGATACGCGAGAAGTGCTTCAATCGCTTTACGGATTGTTATGTGTTAAGCGGAGATGATTTTTCAGCTGCAACGGCGTTTCCTCTTAAGATTCGATATATTTATTCTTACAGCTTAATATTAATCCCCAACGGTAAAAGTGTAATTAGGCAGGAGTATCGGCATATTAAAAACTTAGACTATGATACGATCTTCACAACCCGCAATACGACTTTCGGCCTTTACTTGCCGGAGCGCAGGTCCATTTTTAGGCAAAGAAAACACCATGTTCGAGTTAGTGTTCCAAGCACGGTGATATATCTCGATGGCAAATCGCTTCATCCGGATTTATTTGACAACTTTGTCGATGCCATTTACTACGGAGGACTTTATCAAAAAGTGAAGGCGGACAACCGCATTCCAGGCCAAATTTTCAAACCAACCGATACTTGGACGATGGACTTACTCCTTGATGTCATCAATATAATTAATGATTCTGTTGGGACAAGCGAGTTAAACGATATATCTGTCCAGATCAATAGAGTGGCGCTAATCGCGGCAATTGCCGCTACTGTAATCTCCGTACTTATATCAATTATTTTGCGGTAGAGAGACGAGATAAAATTCGGCTCATGGCTTTCTATTTAATAACGCATTTTCTCATTCCAAAATTGTAATTGAGTAATAGTATGGTCGTCTTCCTAAATGATACAATCAAAAACGCGACTTACATTTTTGTATTTTATGTAATCCGATTGTCTCATTGTAAAACGGTCTCCGTAAAGTGAATCGTCGATGCGACCGGCGTCACATTTTTTAGGAAGCAATCGCCGCCGAATTATCGCTCTTATTTCCCTTTTGTTCTCGGGTTATCTTCAATAATACCAGCTTTCCGCATTTGAGGGCGTTGCTCCTATTTTGGCTATCATGTAGCCACCAACACTCGAGTGAGCGGCAACCGGCCGCCTGGCGTTGCGGCGGAAAACAGGCATGGGCTTTGCAAAGAAATTATCAGTCCGGGAAAATGCTACAAACTTTCTCGTTGTACAATTACGCACTCGTTGATCGCGTTGAGTTAACCCTCGGGCCAGGATTGAATGTTTTCACGGGGGAAACTGGCGCCGGCAAGTCGATTCTGATCGGCGCCATGGCAGCTTTACTAGGAGAGAAAGCGGCTTTTCATTATCCCCGTGACCCCGGGAAAAAAGCGGTCCTCGAAGGGCTCTTTGTCAACTGTTCCTCACCCCGGCTGAAGCAATTTTTGCGTGAAAACGCGTTGGAGATTGATGACGCTGGCGATTTTTTGCTGCGCCGCGAGTTTATGCCGAACGGACGCAGCCGCGCCTTCATCAACGATTCACCAATCTCCTCGGCGGTCCTTGATGCGCTCAGCGAGATGCTGGCAGATTTGCACGGCCAGCACGAGCATCAATCCTTGCTGCAAGCCCGAACGCATTTGCGTTATCTCGATGCGTTCGGTGGATTGGAAGTGCTTGCCGCACAGGTAGCCGAAGCTTTTGCCCAAGTCCGCGCTACGCAGGACAGCTATACAGAATGGCTGTCCCGGCAGAAAGAGTTGCAGGAAAAACGCGAGTTCAACCTCTTCCAGTTGCAAGAAATTCAAAGCGCCGATCCGCAGCCGGGGGAAGAGGAAAGTCTGGTTCAGGAAGAACGGCTTCTGGGCAGCGCCGAGCGCCGGATTCAGCTCAGCGCCAACATCCATGAATTGCTCTACGAAGCCGAAGGGTCGGTGCAGAGCCGGCTCAAATCTGCCCTGGCTTCGCTGGAAGAATTGAGCGCTATCGACTCCTCGCTGCAAGCTTTGCTTCAGGATTGTAAAGCTGCGGCGACGACGCTACAGGAAGTGGCGCAGGAGTTTCAGCGTTATCAAAGCCACATAGAGTTCAATCCGGCCCGGCTCGAACAGGTGCGGCAGCGTCTGGCAAATTTCAACAAGCTCAAGCGCAAATATGGCAGCACGATGGAAGAAGTGCTCGAGCGTCGCGCCGCTCTCGACGCGGCGCTGACCGACTTGGAAAGTTATGATGAAAAAGTCGGTGCGTTGAAAAAGCAGCTCGACGCCGCTCGCAAGCAGTATGCCGAATTGAGCATAGAGTTGTCCTCGCAGCGCCGGCGCGCCGCCGGCGATTTGCAAGATGCGGTTCCGAATGTACTCGCCGAGCTGGGAATGGCCGGCGCGCTGTTCGAGGCGGCCGTGACGACCCAGCCGGACGACAAGACTTTTGTGAAAATAGATGGGCACCCGGTGCGCGTCAGTGCCACGGGGATCGATCACGTCGAATTTTTTATTTCGGCTAACCCCGGGCATGCCCCGGCGCCTTTATCCAAAGTCGCCTCCGGCGGCGAGATTTCCCGCATCATGCTGGCGTTGAAATCCATTCTCGCCGAGCGCGACGATATTCCGGTTTTGATCTTTGACGAAATCGATGCGGGCATTTCCGGCCGCGTCGCCCAATCCGCCGGCAGGAAGCTGCAAAACCTGGCCAAGTCGCACCAGATTATTTGCATCACGCACCTGCCGCAGATTGCCAGCGCCGGCACGCATCATTTTTTGGTTGAAAAAAAGATTGCCGACGGCAAATCGGTGACGGCCGTGCGACAGTTGCAAAAGCGCGAGCGGCCGGAAGCGATTGCCCGGCTTTTGGTCGGTGAAACCATTTCGGAAACGCATCTGCGCAGCGCCCGCGAGCTGCTCACGGAAAGCGGGCAACCAATTTAGTTTGTCTTTTAATCTTGCAACAAAAAGAGAACTGCAACGAAAACAAAAATTGGCCTGTTAACTTGTTGCTCGCTACGGGTAACCCGCGAACAGGCTAACCGGCTAACCCTTGGGTCTGCCTTTCATACTTGGAGCTTGCATCATGACCCCGTTGAAAAAAATTATCGGCACCTCGATTTTTTCTTTGCTGCTGGCCGTCGTCGGACTGTTCATGGTCTGTAGCGGCCGCGTGCAACAGGTGGAACTTGAAGACGATTTGTTCACCCAAGATGCATCGGATGAAGCTTATAAAGACGATTTGCTGAAACGTCTGGAAGTTCTCGAAGGCGAGACCGGGGCCCAGGAGACGGCGGGCGCTACTGGCAATGACCCCGCATTCGCCGGAACGGTGAGCAGCGCCAATGACGCCGAGAGTTTTTTAACGCCGCAGCTTTTTCAGGGCATGAATGCCGAAGTCAACCAACTGGAGAAGTTGTCGGTCAATAAAGACCGGGCCATCGATAGCTTGCGCGCCGAGCTTGAAGAAAAGAACTATCAGTACGCCGCGATGCAAACCGCCGCCGGCACAAGACAAATAACCGGCAAACCACTTCTCAGCGCCGACAACGCGGCGATGTATAATTCCGAGTATGGCCTGGCTTATCAAGATGCGTTGGACGATTTTTACGTCCGCCGCTTTGACAGCGCCGTCCGCAAATTTCAAGCGTTGCTCCAGAACAATTACAAAAACGAGCTGGCGGACAACTGTCAATACTGGATCGGCGAATGCTATTTTGCCATGGGCAAATATTACGAGGCCATCGCCGAGTTTCAAAAAGTCTACGCCTTTGCCAAGAGCAACAAGACGCCCGACGCGCAGCTCATGATCGGCCTGGCGTTTTTGAAAAACGGCGAGAAAGACATGGCGCGCGCCGAGCTTAACATCGTGTTGAGCTTCGACCCGCGTAGCGCCTCGGCCAAAAAAGCCCAACGCTATTTGCGCATGATTGACAACGCGTAACAAACGTTAGCCTGTTAGCCAGTTTGCCTGTTGGCCAGTTAACCAGCAAACGGGCCAACCGGCTAACCGGCAAACGTTTTTCTTAAACGCCTCTCTTAAGAGCCAGGTCAGCATTGCCTGGCTTTTTTATTTTCCAAAGCGAATGGTATTGGCCTTAAATTTCTATTAAATTGTTGCAATAAGCCTTGACAAAAAGGTTAGTATTTCGTATCTTCCGCCTGTGTCATGGGACAAACTGGAACCGGATTCGGATGCCGCCAGGAAGAGGGTATAAACGCATCGTGGATCACATCGGGATTCTCTTCTCTCTTCTCTCTTCTCTCTTCTCTCTTCTCTCTTCTCTCTTCTCTCTTCTCTCTTCTCTTTGAAATTTTACAAACGCCGCCATTGAACGCAAGCTTTATTGGTGTATCAGTTCACCACTGATAGAGTTATTT
>JBOHQZ010000420.1:0-5973 GCA_050732275.1 bacterium | reverse complement strand
TGAGTGCAAAAAGCTATATGCCAGCCAACCGTTGAAACGCGTTTGCAAAAACGCGCCGTATTTCACAAACAGGTCGATGCCGCTCGCTTCGCCGTCGCCGCGATTGGCGTAGTTGCGCTCGTTGTCGCGGATCACCAAATACGTGTATGGCTTGTGATAAGCCTCGGCTCGCAACATGAGCTGCTCGCGTTGATGCTCGATGCCGATAATATAATGCTGCGCTTTTTGAGAAGCAAGCTGAGAATTGCCGCTCGCCGGATTGAAGAGATAAGCTTCGGGAAATTGATGGTAAATTCCCCAAGCCAACCGCACGTTAGTCTGTTTGGAAAAATCATATCGTAGTGACAAGCGCGGATCGGCCGTTGTTTCCTTCGCGAGATCGTGATGATCGGCGCGAATGCCGGCGCCGCCGGTTAAGCGTCGAGAGAGCTGCGCTTCAATCTCCGCATAACCGCCCCAACGTTGCGCGGAATAATTTTCGTGCAAACGGTCAACGTCAGCGTTGGGATCAAGAACATTTTCATCCGATGGCACGGTACCACGGAAGTCGCTTTTAACTTGTTCAAGCTCACTTCCAAAGGCGAGACGCGCGCGTTTTCCCAGCTCGCGCTCGACATCGGTTCGCCACTTGTACGTATCATCGCGTTGGTCGAAATTCAAATTGCCGAGATGGCGTTGCGTGTCGTAACGATTCAGCGAAAAACTCGATTTCATCAGCCAGCCGCGCCATACTTCCGACCACTGCAAATTGTGCAACTGGTTGGTTTCTTCGCCGCGATACACGGCGTCAAACGACGGCTCATTCACATGCACGCCGATGCGGTCATCGGCGGCAAAATTAAAAAACTTCAAACGGCCCGTGGGCGAGTATTGATAGATCAAGCTCAAATTCCCGTCGCTGCCGCGCGGCGTTTCGGTGAATTCGTTGCGGCGGCCATTCAAGCGGAACATGGCATCGGTAAAGCTGCGGTTGCCGGAGAAGCGCACGCCGAGCTTGTTTGGCAGCAGCGGCATTTGCACGCCAAGCGAGGCGGCGGCCAAACCGACATTCAACGTATACGCCGATCCTTCCGGCAAATTTTGGCTCTCCATCGCCAGCACGCCGGAGAGCGCGTTGCCGTAACGCGCAGAAAATCCGCCGGAAGAGAAAAACGTACCGCTCACGAGAAATGGCGAGATCGTGCCGAACACGCCGCCGGTGGGCGTTTCATATTTATAAGGATGCACGACCGTTGCTTGATCGAGCAGTGTCACCGTCTCGCTCACGTCGCCGCCGCGCACGAATAAACCGGAGCCTTCATCCACCATCGCCACGCCGGGGAAAGTTTTGATGGCAAGAAAAATATCCGCCGCGGCGCCGGGCGTGGTGACGACTTCCAGCCGGCGCAGCGTCACGCCCTTGCCTTCGTCGCCGGTAGCAAACGCGCTGGCCGTCACCACCACATCTTGCAAATTGATCAAAGTTTCGCGCAAGATAAAATTCACTTGCGCGGTGTCGCCGGCAATGAGACGAATAGGCTGCTCGCTCGTCTCGTAGCCGATCAAGCTGGCGCGCACTTTCACGTCGCCGGCTTCGCGCGTGGTGATGACGAATCGTCCCGTTTCATTGGAAACTTCGCCGTCGTAAGTGTCAACGACTTGCAGATTGGCAAATGCGAGTGGCTTGCCTTTATCATCGGTGATTATTCCGGAAATGAACGCGGTCTTCGGTTGGGCAAATGTTGCCAGCGGGAATAAACAGCAAAATAAGAGGATTTGATTCGGTCGCATCGTTCTCACTTCAGTTTGCAACAAATTCTTTTTCTTTTTGCACGTTGTTACTCGTTTCAACGCGTAGTCGCTTGAAGGCGATACTACGAACTTCACGCCATAAAATACGCGCGCCATAAAAAAAGATGCGGCAAAATCGGCGAGGAGCGGAGCGAGTCGGTAAATGGCGTGTAACGACCGCGTACCGGAAGAATGAACGCGGGATCGATGAGCAAAGTTGAGAGTGCGGCCAAATTCATGAGCGGAGAAACGAATCTCAAGAGGGTTCCGGTAAAAATCGAGCTGATAACATGCTTGTAGGACAAAAATCGGCAAAGCGGATGGTAAATTTCTTATAACACAAATAGATAATCTCGTATAACGGAAATAGTTCATGTCTGATTTTTAATTCATGGCCATTGTTTTATTTTCATTGGTATAAAACACATTTTACGAGGAGAGCCATGAAGAATCGTCGTTTCATTACCATCCCCAAAAATGTTGTAACCTTTTTTTTGATCCTTTTTTCGATGGGTTTGCTGGTAACCGTGGCGGCGGCGATAATGGTCGCTGTGACGATGGTCCACCCCACTGTCGAGACCGCTCCCGTATCGAATTCGGGAGATGCGGCTGATGATGCCTGTATTTGGATCCATCCTACGGATCTCTCGCTGAGCACTATTATTGGCACAGATAAGAAAGGAGGCATGGCGATTTACAATCTTAACGGATCTGAAATTCAGTTTATCTCGGGAATGGAGCCGAATAACGTGGACATCAGGTACAATTTTCCACTTGGCGGCGACCGAGTGGCCATAGTTTGTTTTGGTGACCGGAATGATAACAGTATTGGGGTTTACAAGGTAAATCCGGCCACGCGCTCGCTTGAAAATGTGGAGGCACGTAACCTCAAGATCGGAATTTCAGTTTACGGTTTTTGTATGTACTACAGCTCTTCCAGTGGCAAGTATTATTGTTTCATTAATTCAGACAAGGGAGAGGTCGAACAGTGGGAGATCTTCGACAACGGCAGCGGCAAGGTTGATGCCGCCTTTGTACGTACCTTTGAAGTCGGGAGCATAACTGAAGGCTGCGTGGCGGACGATCTATTAGGTCACTTCTACATTAGTGAAGAGCAAGTCGCAATATGGAAGTATGGTGCTGAACCCAACACCGGCGCCTCGCGAACAAAAGTGGATGACATTGCCGGTGGCCGCCTTCATGCCGATATCGAAGGTCTGGCAATTTATTATGATGGCAACCAAAACGGCTACTTGATCGCTTCCAGCCAGGGTTTAAATGAATATGTGGTATACGAGCGCCAGGGAAATAATCAGTACGTCATGACCTTCCAAATCGTCACGGGCAACGGTATCGATGCGGTCAGCAACACCGACGGCATTGATGTGATAAATTTTCCCTTGGGTTCTCTGTTTCCTTCCGGATTGTTTATTGCTCAAGATGGTGTAAACGACAATGGCAATCAGAACTTCAAGCTGGTTCCTTGGCAGGCAATTGCGAATTCGATAAGTCCGGCGCTGAAGATCAATACTATTTGGGATCCTCGCCAAGTGGGCGCAGTAAACACATCTGCTCCGGCCATCCTTTCTTTTGTGCCCATCAGTGGGCAGATTGGAACCGAGGTGACGATTACGGGAATTCGCTTCACTGAAGCAACAGCCGTCGTTTTTAATGGCGCGCCGGCGACCTCCTTTACCGTGAATTCCGATACCCAGATCCGGGCGATCGTCCCTGCGGCTGCGGCTTCCGGTAAAATCAGCGTCATCACCTCGGCAGGTACTGCTGCCAGCACCGTTGATTTCACCGTCATCCAACTCGTGGCGCCCAATGCGCCAACTCAACTCGCCGCCAATGCGACAAGCAGCATGACCATTGAGCTGGCCTGGAATAACAATTCAAATAATAATGAAGACGGTTTCAAAATCGAGCGTCGCACCACCGGCGCCTTCGCGGAGATCACCAGGGTTGGTCCGAATGCTACCGGTTTTTCTGACAATGGATTGGTCGCGGGCACAACTTACAGCTACCGCATACGCGCCTTCAACAACATCGGCAACTCCAATTACTCCAACGAAGCGAGCGCGACGACCGTCGAGGGTGGTGGTACGGGATTACCCACCAGCTTTGAGCTGAAGCCAGCTTATCCGAACCCGTTTAATTCGCAAACCACCATTCAATTCGCTTTATCCGAACGCCAAAATGTCGAGTTACAAATTTTTAACTCTCTGGGTCAAATAGTCCGCACGTTATCTAATGGTGTCAGCCATGCCGCTGACAACCACTTCTACGAATGGGACGGACGCACCGACGAGGGACTGCTGGCGCCAACCGGTATATATTATGTGCGTCTCAACGCCGGCCCAATGCATGCAACCCGCAAACTCAGCTTGATCAAAAATTGATGTAGCATGCCATCGGCGGAGTTCTCGTCTATCCGGAGCTGTAACCCGTCGGTGATCTCGATATTGCAAAATTTTGTGGACACTCTGAGCAACGAACGTCAGCCGCCGATTACTATTGACGACGGCGATGCCGCCTTGCACGCCGGCATCGCCGCAACCCACTCCTGCCAAAGTGGGCAGCCGGTTGAAGTGGCGACGATAGGCGTTTAGTTTGTGGGGTCGTGATCATGAAGCTGGGGGTTTTGCAACTATACCGAGCAAACCGAAAAGAACGCGCCGTCAACTAAGTTCCCCCACCAGGCCGAATTCACCTCCCTTTTTATCGATATAATGACTCAGTTACAGTGTCAATCCTTTTTTAAATTCCTCTTGACTGTGAACGCTGGAATTGGAAAGTTACTTCACCAACTTACTAAATTCGATGGAGACAATCAGATATGGAAATGGTAGACGTCAAATTGCAGTTGCCCAAGAATCTCATCAAAGCCGTTGAAGCTCCAAACCTCCAATTGGAAACAGCGCTCTGGCAGAAGATTGTATTGGAGCTTTATCGCGAAGAGACGATTTCTTTTGGAAAGGCTGCTGAGCTTCTTGGCGTAACGAAATGGGAGTTTACGGACTTATTAAGAGACAAAAACGTTCCACTCCCTTACGATGAAGACGATTTGGAAGAGGATCTGCAGACTCTAAAGGATATGAGTTTATGGTAGTGCTCTCCAAGATGAAAGTGAAGAGAATCGGTACGATAGCAATCATCTTGATGGCTTACCGAAAGAGTCTTATTAAAGACCTGCCGGCAGTTTTGAAAAAAGCACGGGAAAAGGCCTTTCGGATCAACGAGCGCGTTTTTAAGCGCTTGAAGAAGCAAGCCTGATTACACGTTTACTTCTTATTTTCCTACTCTGCCATTAAATTTCTCCCGCACCTCCCGCAACGCCGCGAGTATTGCCTCCCGACCTGCTTCAATCTCCAAAGCCTGAAAAAGCTGCAAGAGCCACGCGCGATACGGCGCTAACTTTTCATTTGTACTGATGAAGTGCTTCGCGCCGTTGAATGTCCAACTCACTTGGAAAGAATCGGGCTGGCTGGCGAGGGCCGCTCGCAAGGTGCCCAACCTGGCGGGAAATTTAATTCAAGCTTTGCTGTGTGGGGATCGAACTCTGACGCGTGAAGGTTCAACGACTAAGACACAACCGGATAGCGGTTGCAGATCAGTGGTGCGTACAAATTTTTCAACGAATTGATTCACGGCTAAAGGCCCAAAAATTTTTGGTCGGAACAAGATGATTCCAGGATGACTTCCGGGCGGATATTTTCGCAAATCGCCAAATTCAACGTCGAGCGTCAAAAGCATTCTGCCCTCATCATGCGCTGCAGCGGCGATAACGGTGTCGGGCTGCGAGAGCAAGCCTTCATCTGCGGCAGTCGTCACGTCGTGCTGATCGGATCTCAAACTCTGCTTCAGATGCCGCGAGAGATTCTCGTCTAATTTCAGCTTCATTACGCGACGGCGACTTTCCAAATATTCTCGCGAGACAACTCAGCAGCATAAGCCAAAGCAGCGCGAATGTCATCAAAAGTCAATTGTGGATAGTGATCCATAAGCTGTTCCGCGTTCAGACCTTCAGCCAGACCGTCGAGAATGATAGCAATATCGATGCGAGTGCCGCGAATACAAGGCTTTCCCCCGCAAATTTTTGGATCAATATTGATACGATCGAGCAAATCTGGTTGATACATAGCAACCCTCTTTATTAGACTAAATCACTCTGCCGGCTTGTCTTGTTTTTTCAGCCGATAT
>JBOHQZ010000419.1:0-6041 GCA_050732275.1 bacterium | reverse complement strand
CGACGGAGCCGCCGGTTACCGAAGAAGAGATCAAGATCATGATTGAGCAAGGCAAGCAAGCCGGCGTGTTTGAAAAAGCGGAACAGGATATCGTCGAGCGCGTCTTTCGTCTCGGCGATCAGCGCGTCAACACGTTGATGACCCCGCGCGCCGAAATCGTTTGGTTGGATGTCGATGGCGCGCCGGAGGAATTTCGGCATAAAACCACCGAGAGCGGCCGCTCGCGATTTCCGGTCTGTCAAGGCAATCTTGATCGAGTGCTCGGCGTCGTCAATATCAAAGATTTGCTCGCGCGCAGCCTGGCAGAGCAACCTCCCGACCTCAAAACCATCGTCCGCAAGCCTCTGCATGTGCCCGAGAGCATGCGCGCTTTTAAAGTGCTCGAACTGTTCAAACAAACCGCCATTCATTTTGCGCTGGTCATCGATGAATATGGCGGCATTCAAGGCGTAATCACGCTCAACGACATTCTCGAAGCTCTCGTTGGCGACATCCCTTCCCTCCAAGAACTCAGCGAACCGATGATTGTGCGGCGCGAAGACGGCTCATGGTTGATCGACGGCGCGTTAACGGTCGAAGAGTTCAAAAGAGTTTTTCAAATCGCCGAGCTGCCGGCGGAAGAAATGGGCGAGTATCATGCTTTGGGTGGTTTGGTGATGATGTACATGGAGCGCATCCCCTCGCCCACGGAACATTTTGACTGGGGTGGGTTGCGTTTTGAAGTGATAGATATGGACGGGCATCGCGTCGATAAGGTGTTGGTGATGCGCGCACGTCCTGATCCCAATGCCAAAATGAGCCGAAATTAGTTGAGGTTTCTGCAACCCATTGGGTGGCGATTTTGACCATGCAATGCAAAGTCGGGGTATCAAATCATGGACGTTAGTGCTGTCGCCAACCGGTTAGGCGCCGATTCATCCATTTCTAAAAACAGCGCCGGCTCCAACAGCTCCAGCTCGAGCAAAACAAATTTGCCGCCCAGGTCGAACCCGTCGACTCTCGCATAAAGCAATGGCTGGTCGATAAAATTCAAAATCGCTGCGGCCTGTTGGATCAGCGCCGGCGATGGCTCGAGGCGATGGCTTGTCCCGCCAAAATCGGATTGCACGCGAAAGTCGCCATCGCGTGGACGTTTCAAAACTGCATGGCTGTATTTTCCGCCAAAGAATAAAAACGACCACTCGCCATTGCGTATCACATCATCGACAAATTGCTGTACCATCGCGCCGGAAGCGCGCAAGATCGTGTCGAACTGTGATTGATCGCGGTGAGCCGTTGAGAGTGAAGTGCGACATGTTTGGTAGGCCGTAGCAGAGATGGTGGGCTTGATGACTGCCTGCTCGAATCCATTTGCCGACAATAACGCGCGTAAATCTGCGGATGATCCCGCCTCGATCCAAACCGTCGGAGGAATCGCGACGCCCTTCGCGGCCAACTCGCGCAAATACGTCTTGTTCATATTCCAGTGAAGAATCTCGACCGGATTCCAGACGGTGATTTTCAATTCTTCCAGATGGCCAAGCCAATGGCTGAAATCGCGCGTTTTGCGATGGTAATCCCAGCAGGAGCGCATGACGACGGCGTCGAACGTTTTCCAATCAACCTGCGGGTCATCCCAAATGGTTGGAATTGCTGCGATATCGAATTGCTTTAAAGGCGCGAGCGCCAACGCATCATCGGTGGTGAGATTTGGCGCTTTGTGATAAGTGACAAATGCGACTCGTTTCATCGCGTGTGTTTGGTCTCATAAACCGGCGTACACCACTCATGATATTTCTTTACTCGCCCGCGCACGACGTTAAAGAAAAGTTCTCGCAATTTGGTGGTAATTGGCCCCATTTGACCGCCGCCAATCGCGCGATAATCCACGCGGGTAATCGCGGAGATTTGCACGCCGGTGCCAGTAAAGAAAGCTTCATTCGCCAGATAAATTTCGCTGCGGTCGATGGAGCGCTCGACGACATTGACACTCAGCTCGTCGCGCAGCAACGTGATCACGGTTTGGCGATTGATGCCTTCAAGAATATTGTCGGTGATGGGCGGCGTAAGCACGACACCGTTGCGAATGAGAAAAACGTTCTCGGCGGAGCCTTCACAAATGTGGCCGTCTTGATTGAGAATGATGGCCTCGTCAAAACCGGCGCGTTGGGCGTCGGTTTTGGCAAATGCGGAGTTGATGTAGGAGCCGGTGATCTTGCCGCGCGCGGGGATCATGTTGTCATCCACCCGCCGCCAGGACGAGACAGCCACATGCGAGCCCTCGTCCTTTTCAACATATTTGCCGAAAGGGATCGCCACCATCGCCAGTGCCGGCGTCAGATCGTGCAGGCGCACGCCGATGATTTCATCGCTATAAAAAGCCACCGGCCGGATGTAGCAGTCGGTTTTGTGATTCTCCGTGCGGAGCAGATCGAGCAACGCTTTGGTGAGATCATCTTCGGAATAAGAGAACTCCATCCGCAAAAGCTTGGTCGATTCGAGAAAGCGACGGAAATGATCGCGCGGGCGAAAGATGAAAAGCTGCTGCGCCTCGTCATTCCAGTAGGCGCGAATGCCGCCAAAAACGCCGGTGCCGTAATTCAGGCCATGAGTCAGCACGCCGACTTTGGCTTCGCTGTAGCGCACGATTCGGCCGTTGAAGAATGCGTAGTTTGGTAGTGCCATGAGGTGCTCCTTCTCTTAAAATATTCCCGACTGGTTTGTTTGGGAGAATATACATCCGGAAACGTTTCAAGTCAAGTTCTCAATGAGAATGCTGCGTCATCAAAAAGCTCTGCCCCAACGGATGAATTAAGGCCAACTGATAAAAATCCCGCCGCGGCGGGATTGGTCTTAATTCATCCGTTGGTGTTTTTTTCTGTGAAGATTTGGCACTCCAGGTTTTATCTTCCCTGTGCCATTTCACCTCGCAGGGTCATGCAGGTGCTGCTCGCGCGTGCGACCAAATTGTTGTGCTCGTCGATTACGTCACATTCGACCAGGCCGATAGTTTTGCCGCGCTTAACGACCTTGCCAACCGCACGGAGCTTGGCTTGCCAAATCGGCTTGAGGAAATTTATTTTGAGCTCCAGTGTGGTAAAGCTCTCGCCCTCGTCAAGAGTCGAGGCGTAGGCCAAGCCCATGGCGGCGTCGGCGATATCACAAAGAATGCCGCCATGTAGCGTGCCCATGGGATTGGCGTGGCGCTCGCCTGTTTCAAGCTCGATGATGGCTTGACCGGGTTCGAGACCAACGAGCTTGAAACCGATCAGCCTGGCAACCGGCGGCATCGGCTCATCGCCGCGCAGCATCGCCTGAATGCGGTCGAACATTTTTGCCATGAAAATTTTTTCCTTCAATTCAAACCGCGAATTTTCTTATCAACGCCGAGATCTGCGCCAAATGATGATCGAAGGAGAATTGACGGTCAAACCATTTCATGTTGTCGATCATGACGTCCCTCCTTAAAAACGGGAGTGTGGACTTACTCGTCCACAAGCGCATCGCGGACAAGAGAGTCCGCGCTCCTGCCGCGTTTTGGTCACAGCACCACTTCCATGAACGCGGTGCCTGAGATTGGATTGTAGCGATACGGCTGAATTTCCGTGAAGCCCAATGCTTTGTAAAGCGTTCTGGCGCGCTGCATGGACGGAACCGTGTCCAGGCGCATGCGCGCATACCCGATCCTTTGCGCTTCGTCGATAAGCGCTTGCACCAAAGCCTTGCCGATCCCCAAGCTTCTGAATTGGGGCCGGATATACAACCGTTTCATTTCACAAATGCCCTCCTCCAATTTTCTCAGCGCTACGCAACCCGCCACTTGGTCTTGATACATCGCCAGAAGCAATCGTCCACAGGGTTGGGCGTAGTCGCCGGGCAGGTGCGCCAACTCTTCGCCAAAGTTCTGAAAATTGAGGTCGAAATCCAAAGAAGCGGCGTATTCTTCAAAGAGCGAACGCGCCGATTGCAGCGCGTCTTCGGTTTCCGCTTGCAAAATTTTCGGCGCCGCTTTCTTTGACGCCTTTGTTGCGTACCGCTGCAAAAGCCACAATGAACAGCCATGCATCGACAAGGCAGCCACCGACGCCAAGCCAAATGCGACACCAATACCCCACTTGACGATCATCGCTGCCATGATCAGAAAAAAAACGGCGAAAGAAAATGTTCCAGCCACCACGCCGCGAAGAAGCTGAGTTGCCGCGGCTCCACCTTGAAAATGATGCGTGAAAACGGCTAAAACGCTGGCATAAACCGGAAAGGGGGCGAGCAAGCCGCTTAAGCGTGGACCGAGCACCTCGGCAAATCCAGTCAGCAAGATAACGACAGCAGTGGCGACGAGCATGCGCAAAGGCAACTCCCATCGGGGAGAAACCGGAAGAATTGTTACTGCGGAAGTTTTGGGCAACAGTTTAAGTGTTATTGCCAAAACACCGATCACGATTGCGAATGAAAACACCAATGATACTGCGAACCGTTGTAAAACAAAAGTCAATACAAAGTAGGCGATCCAGCCGGCGAAAATGCTATACAACCATCTCACACGAATGGCAAGCCGGCTGTATGTGAGACAAAATGCAGAAAGGGAAATAAGGCCGATGAGTATGCCTTCCGCCGCGTTCGCCGCGAATGCGTTCCCTCGCTCCAAAGCGAGAAATAGAGCGATCGGTCCCGAGGTTAGAGGAAGCCCAACGAGCCAGCCACTCACCATCGGGCCCCAGCGCCGGCCCGCGAGGCTCACGGCTCCGATTAACGCCGGGATCAAAAATAGTTTTAATGCAAGTATTGTCGACATGAGATTATCGCTTGTCGCCACGCACTCTTGTGCATCTTATGTGGCCGCTTGCCACTGATCGGCTTTCGGATCCCAAAACGGACCGGTCAAACCAATTCGTGCGAAGATCGTCACCATCTCGTCCGGAGCAGGTCGCCGGGAGTCAACCGTCAAGCGATTCTCATACCACGTTACGGAGAGATGCCACAGTTGCTCCAAACTAATGATCGGCCGTTTTGGAACGTTATGCGCTTCGCACCATTGAGTCACCGTTTCTTCCGACCGGAAGAGCAGCATGGTTGCTCAAGTGTAGATGATATCATCCCACCATCGCGCCGCCGGCACTGCAAAGTGGATGGCGCATTCTTGCGGCACCGGCTTTCCATTTTTCACTTCCAGAGTAATCGGCTCGCCGCTGTGCCCATCTGAGGCTGCGACGATAGCGTCCTCGTGGAGAGCTGCCGGAATCCCGAGGGCGTCCCAAGCGCAATTAGCGTAGTAAGATTTGTCGCGCACCTTCACCAAAAAGGGCGTCGCTATTCCGGAGAATGGCGGCGCCATCCGAATCTGTGATGGATTGGCAGGCTCGGGGACGAGAAGCCGTTTTTTGTGGAGCCGCGCAAAAGCTGCTTCGATTTCTTCGACGGAAGCGCCCAACACTTTCGCCACCTCAATCGAAGTTGGAGCTTTTGTGGTTTTGGCGATGGTCTCATAGATGTTCAACTTCACCGTGGTGTCGAAATCCATTTTACGCTCCGTGCATGAGTTTTGAACTGCGTTATTTATTCTGCTGTGCGATCGCTTCCTGATTAAATTCTTGCGAGTTTCTCGACCGTTCTTTCGTTGCGTTTGTCGCCGGTGTTCAAAGTTGAGGCCGGCTCGAATAGCAGCACATGGACTTCTGCCTCCGCAACGGGCTTGTGCTCAACACCTCGCGGGACGATAAAAAACTCTCCTTCGTCGAGCCAAATTTCGCGGTCACGCAATTGGAGGCATAACCGGCCTTTCACAACCAGAAACAGCTCATCTTCAGCCTCATGTTGATGCCAAACGAATTCACCTTTGAGCTTGACGAGCTTGACATATTGGCCGTTCAATTCACCGGCGATCTTGGGGCTCCAGTAGTCATTGAAGCTGCCGAATTTTTCTTTTAAGTTTACTTTTTGCATGATAGCTCTCCTTTCAATCTCCGGTTGGCTTTACCGAGCTCCGTTCCACCATCAGGACGGCCGTGCGTTCCGGCGCTCGCGTTCGATGAACCACACCTTTCGGAATCGTATATCCCTGATGG
>JBOHQZ010000418.1:0-6044 GCA_050732275.1 bacterium | reverse complement strand
CAATCTGCTCGCGCAGCATTTTCTCAAAAAATTCTCGGCGCAATACCACAAGCCCACGCGCGGCTTTTCCCCACAGGCGCTCAAAGCCATCCGCGAGTATCATTGGCCCGGCAACGTGCGAGAATTAGAGAACAAAATCCGCAAGGCCGTGATTCTGGCGCGCCATAGCGTTATCTTGCCGGAAGACTTGGCCATCACCACGAAAGCGGGCCACTGCAAAACCACGCTGCGGGATTCCGTTGACGGGCTGGAGCGTGAAATGCTGGTGAATGCCTTGCGCCGGCATCAAGGCGTCATTGCCCGTGTGGCGGACGAGCTGGATGTGAATCGCACAACTTTGTACGACTTGCTAAAGAAGCATCAACTCGACCATCGTGATTTTAAATCTGTTGCCAATAGATAAAAATATGCTGAAACGGATAGGCCTTGGCTTGGTTTGTCTTGGTTTCGCGTTTTTGATGCCGGAGCTTAGCCTGACACAGACACCGCAAGAGCGCCGGGAATACGTCATCGGCAACGGCGATTTGCTTTCCATAACGTTCTGGCAACGGCCCGAGTTGAACACCGAAGCGCGCGTTACCGCCGCTGGCACGATTGAAATGCCTTTAATCGGAGCAGTCCAGGCCGCTGGCTTGACGCCGGCCAAGCTGCGTGATAATATCGTGAGCCGTGTTTCCCTGCTAGATATCCGGGTCACCCAAGCGGCAGTAATCGTGCGTGAATACGCCAGCAAAACGGTTTATGTTACCGGCGCCGTGCTGGCTCCGGGAAAGAAAAGTTTTGAGGCCATCCCCAATCTCTGGCAGATCATTCTCGAGGCCGGCGGACCGCAGCCGGTAGCGTTGTTGAGCGACGTTACCATCATTCGCAGCGGCGGTGAAGAAACCGGCAGGACTATCCGCGTCGATCTCGCTGCAGCTTTGGAACGAGGGGATTTCTCTTCCCTGCCGCCGGTTTATCCCGGCGATTATATCAACGTTCCCAGCACTCCATCAGCGGAAGGAGGCCTCGGATTGGAGTCGCCACTGGGGCTATCAGCCGAGGGCCGTGAGGTCATACATGTTTTTGGACAAGTGATTCGGCCCGGGGTTTTTGATCTTGACAAGGAAAAGGAGATGGATTTATTTGACGCTCTTATGCTCGCTGGCGGCCCGGCTGAGGGAGCTAACTTGAAAGACGTTCGCATCTATTTTCGCGGGCGGCGGCAGGCGGAAGTGGCCTCTGTTGATATGGAACGCTACATGCGACGCTCGACACCCTTGCCGCTCATCCTGCACCCGGGAGATGCAATCTATATCCCCCGTAAGAACGTCGCTTTTCCCTTTCTTCGGGAAATGGTGCGAGTTATTATTACTTCCACAGCCAGTTTCATCATTTTTCGCTTGCTTCAGTAGAAAAGCATGAACGCCCAACGTGAAAACGGCCAGGCCGGCGCCGAGCAATTGCTTTCGCTGCTGAACGCCAAGCCGCAAATCGACTTGCGCCATTACTGGTTCATTGTCTTGCGGCGCAAATGGTGGGGTATTGCAATTATTTTTCTGATCACGTTGGGCAGCGTCATCTATGCCTTGTTGTTTGTTCGTCCGTATTACGAGGCCGCGTCAACGATACAAGTGCTCCCCAGCCGTCTGCTCAACAGCTCGATGCGGCAAGTGACGTCCGGCGTTTCGGACGCCGTGGATTATCGTGAGCTGCAAAGAAAAATTTTGAGCACGGATTACCTGCTGCAGGTGGTGCAGCGCCTTGATCTTGCCAAAGACGAACGCGCCGTTGCCGCCGCGAAGGCGCTGCAAGCCAAAAACCCTGCCGTCCCGTTTGACGAGCTGATCCAGCGCGTCATTGTGGACAACTTGCGCAAGAACATCAACGTCACCCTGATTTCGGGCAGCATGTTGTTTCAAATCACGGTAAAAAGTGAAACGCCGGAGCCGGCTTATCAGATCGTCAAAACGTTGACAGATATCTTCATCGACGAAT
Organism: bacterium; assembly: GCA_050732275.1. Taxonomy (GTDB): domain Bacteria; phylum Zhuqueibacterota; class Zhuqueibacteria; order Zhuqueibacterales; family Zhuqueibacteraceae; genus Zhuqueibacter. Next base: position 4,067 of record JBOHQZ010000418.1, on the reverse strand, counting down.
CGAAAAAGAATGAGCTGCGCGGCATTCGGGGGGTTAGGGAATTCAGCAATGAGCAGTTGGCGATCTACCAGCAGAAGGTGGATGAGGCTGAAGAGAAGCTGCGTCAGTTTAAAGAGCGATTGGCTTCGAATCGCGCCCGGAGCAGCGGGATAGGAGGCGAGAATATCATGCGCTTGAATGAGCTGGTTAGCTCGAGTGCAATAGCGATTGCCGACCGGCAACGCCGTCTCGGCCAGCTTGAGCAAAACTTCCCGGCAGCGAAAAGAAAGCTCCTTTGGGCTGACAATCGTGAGCTGGCGCAGATTAAGGCGCAAATTGACCTCAAGCTGGAGAATGTCAAGAAAAGCATGCAGGCCATGGGCTTGCAAAGCAATAATGATTTGACGTTCAACAATGAGCTTGGCCAATTGCGCCAGGAGTGCCAGCGCTTGCTCACCAGCTTGATTCCACGTCTGTATCCGAATTTGGATTCTGACACACAGCAGGCCTTATTAGAACATCAATTGGGCCAGATCGATCTCTACATCCTGCAGTCGCGTGCCGAGATCGCCAACGTTATGGTGAATGGCTTTGTTAATTCGGCGGCCGCCGAGCCGGCGGATCAGTTGCAGTTGCAAAGATTGGAGGAGGAGGTCACAAAAAACCGCCGCGTCTACAATTTGTTCTTCGAGCAATCGCGCGGCACACAGATCGAGGAAGCGTTGCAAAACAGCGACGCCAATTTCAAATATCTTTTGATTGAGCCGGCGCGAATTCCTATAAATCCGGTGGGAGGGAGCAAGACACAATTCGTATCATTGAGTTTTCTCGCCAGTTTGATCATCGGTATCGGCGCCATCTTTGGCTTGGAAATGTTGGATCAATCCATTCGCAGCGTCGAGGACGTCGAGCAGTACCTACAATTGCCGGTATGGGGAATCATACCGCGGGTTAGCGTGCCCTTCAAGGTTTGGCACGAGAATCTCAAAAAACTGCCTGCGCTGCAGGGGCGGCGGGACGGCACAACAACCCCAACACCTTCGTCTCCTGATCCCAGCGTAAAGAAGCCATGGACCACCTGAGTCTTACGGACCGCTTTTCGTTCAATGCCCAAGACTACTTACTTAAAACAACGGATGATGCAGAAGCGCGACAGGTTGTGCTGCGGCTCTTCCGCCAAGGCGATATTATCCACTCTTCGCGGGTATATTACAATGGCGTTCTATCCGAAACTGAACGCCAGGGGTTGGCCCTGCAACAGCATCAACGCAGCAAAGAGGATTTGTCCAAGCTTTTTCAATTGCATAGCCAATGCAAGCATTCCGACTTGGATGCCGGTACGCGATATTTATTGGCAGGAGGATTTCTTAAATACGAAATGGCGCAAGAAGCTATCGCCACTTTACAGCAGGTTTTGCAAAACCAGCCGGACACCCCGCCGGTGCATACCATGCTTGGCCAAGCTTATATAAGAATTAAGGAATACGAACAGGCGCGTGAACAATTTCAGCAGGCTATAGCGGCTAACGAAAACTATGCCGATCTGCATTTCAACTTGGGCTTGTGTGAATACTATTTACTGCACTGTGATCCGGCGGTTCGGGCGTTTTCACGCGCCATCAAGATCAATCCTCACTATGGTGAGGCTTACCTTTATTTCGGCATAACTTTGTTGCTCAATGTCAAGCTGGGACAGGAGTATGATCTGACGCTGAGATTGGCCGAGCGCACGCAGAAAATATTCCAGCGTGCCCTCGCGATTCTCCCCCCTCGTCGATAGGGCGTCTTTTGACCAGGGCCTCCAACTTTTGCAGCGAGAAAAATTTGAAGAGGCGTTTGACGTTTTAGCACCTTTGGCTGCTGGTCTTTCTGGCAACAAGCCGGAAGTGGTCAATTATCTATTTCATCTCTTGGTTCTCCATGAACTGGAGAAAGTTCGACCGGAGCAAGTTTGGCAGGAGATCGAAAGATTGGAAAAGCTCCAGCAAAGTTTTCCCAATTATCCGGATATCGAGCATGAATTAGGCTTTGCTTACGCCGTGCTCGGCCTGACGAACACCGCCAAATCGTTGTGGCATTTTGAAAAAGCGCTGGCGATGAATCCAGCCTATCAAAAAGCGCAAAAGGGCCTGAAGCTACTAAAGAACGATCAGCGTGGTTTTCGCCGCCTGTTGCATGCCATGCAGCCGGTGTAGTGCTAGACTTTTTGCCAACCTAATCAACCAAACGAATTTCATGTCCAAACGGCGTTATTATTACGAAGAGACCCCGGAAGCCACGGCGTTCAAACGGATTTACAACAAGATACATTTGCAGCATGACCGGCATCATACCAACGTCTTTTTGTTGACGAGCGCCAACGTTGGCGAGGGAAAAAGCACCGCCGCAGCTTTCCTCGCCACAGCCAGTGCCCGCTATCGCCGCATGGAAACACTTTTGATCGATTGTGATCTACGCCGTCCGATGATTCACAAGCTTTACAATCTGCCCAACGAACAGGGAGTTGCTGATATTCTCGCCGAAGACGTGAACATTAAATCGGTCTTAAAGCCTTCGGCAATTCCGAACTTGAAGATCATTACGGCCGGCATCCCCAAGCAAAGTCCTGCCGACTTGTTCTCGACCGTGCACTTGCAAGAGATGTTCAAGAAAATTCGGTTTTACTTTAAGATCGTCCTGATCGATGCGCCGCCCATCATTCCGGTCAGCGACACGTTGTTGCTCAGCAACGAGACGGACGCCATTGTCTTCGTCTTTAAGGCCGGCCACACCCCCAAGCGGGTCGCCAAGCGGGCGCTCGAGTTACTCGAGGACAACCGAAAAAAATTGCTCGGCGTCGTCATCAACAACGAGAAAGGCGCTTTGCCTTACTATTACGACCCGCGCTACTACGGTTATGAGTATTATGGTTATTAGGGGTTGCGGAGGGCGGAGAGCAGAGGGCGGAGAGCAAAAAGCAAAGAGCAAAGTAACCCCTAAGTCACGCTCTATGCGCTATGCTCTAAGCCCTCGGCCCTCCGCTCTATGCCCCATGGGCGATTAGCTCAGTTGGTTAGAGCATCGGTTTTACATACCGAAGGTCGGTGGTTCGAGTCCATCATCGCCCACATTGGGTTGGTCGTGACGCTTTTCCCGCTACGTATTCATAAAGATTAATGGCGCGGAGGGGATATACGTTTAGGCATCCGAAGAACCATCCAGACGTTGTGAGCTTGCGAAGGTCTCGCAAAAAAGCGTTTAGATGAGGGATTTCTTCAGGTGGCTAAGATTTTGAGCCGTAAAATTTTTTACAAACAGGCGTAACTACAAACTTCATTGGGAGTCTTCAAAACGATGGCAAAGGCGGGCAATGCTTTGCTGAGGAGGGTGCACGAATGACATTGGTGAAACCGTTAAAGCCGGAAGACGAAGCGCGTTGGGATCATTTTGTCGACGCGGCTGAAAATGGCACCATTTTTCATAAGACGGCTTGGAAGCGCATCATCGAAATGACGTTTCGCTACCGCCCTCATTATCTGTTCGCTGAGAAAGACGGCCAAATTTGCGGGGTGCTGCCGCTGTTTCACGTGCGCTCGATGTTTGCGGGAAATGCCATCATCTCCACGCCTTTTGCCGTCTATGGCGGCATTCTTGCCAATGATGAGGCCGTCGAGAATGCGCTTCTCGAAGCTTGCAAGGATTACGCCCTAAAAATGGGCGCCAGTTACGTCGAGCTACGCCAGCGGTTCCGCTGCCAAAATCCGGGCTTGCAAACCCGTGATGCACTTTATTGCACCTTCGTTAAGCCGATCTATGCTGATCCGGAACAAACGTTTGCCGAGCTGCCGCGTGAGGCGAGACGGATGGTTCGCAAAGCCGAAAAAGCCGGATTGGCCGCAAGGTTTGGGGAAGACAGCCTTAAGGATTTTTACGAAATCTACGCCACCTCGGTGCGGGGCCTCGGCACTCCGGTTTTCCCGCGCCGGCTCTTTGAAAATTGTTTGCGCGAGCTGAAGCCTACTGCGGATCTTCTGCTTATCTCGCATCAAGATCAGCCGGTGGCAGGCGTGCTGTCTTTCTATTACCGTGATACCGTCATGCCTTACTAC
>JBOHQZ010000417.1:0-6069 GCA_050732275.1 bacterium | reverse complement strand
ATTGCCAACCGTCATCGAAGGCCGCTCTTTTAAAGAGAAACAAGCGAAGAACCGCCAGCACATTTTAGATATGGTGAAGATTGCCGGCGAGCGCGTTTCCGATCTGGTTCTGTTCGGCGAGTATGCCAACCTGTCCCATCGCATGTGGTCGAGCAATAAAAAAGAATATATTGCCGATCCCATTCCCGGCGAGCTGACGCGCGCAGTCGCACGTTACGCCAGGAAATATAAAATGAATGTGGCACTACCGTTGTTCGGAACTTATCGCGGCGCGCTTTCGAGTTGGGTGGTTTTACTGAATCGCCATGGTCAAATGATCGGCTGCTATCAGAAATCGCATCCCACCAAGCCGGAACAAAGTATCGGCATCAAAGCTGGCAATGACTTATCGGTTTACGAGCTTGATTTTGGCAAGGTGGGAATTATGACGTGCATGGATATCGAATATCCCGAGGTCGCACAAATTCTCATGCTGCGCGGAGCAGAAATTCTGTTATTCCCACACGTGCAAGGCAGTTGGGGCGAAGTGGATTGGGAAATTCGTTATCGCGCGCGGGCGGTGGATACAGGTTTGTATATGGTCTCCGCTTGTTACGGCTATCCCGCAGGCCAATGGATGCCCGGCATGATGATCGGCCGCAGCAGCATCGTCGGCCGCGATGGCTTGATTCTCGCAGACATTGGCCGCAGCATTGGGGTTTTGACTTTGGAGGTGGATTTGGATCAGAAACGTGTGACGCCGTTTTTCTTTAATGAGAAATATGATCGCACGCTGGCCGTCACGGCCTCGCGGCGGCCGGAGATTTATGGGGATTTGGTGGATGCCAATTATAAGAAAAAAGCACTGAGAAAAATCGAAGTTTGAGATTGTACAAACGCATTCAATAACGAACGTTTCATTCACCAGCAGGACACTTACCGGCGACTTGGGAATCTCCTTACGCCAAATTGAATTTATTGTACTCCCATTGTATTCATCTAAATCGTTTGCCTCAGTTTATTCAACAATTACCGTTTGGGCATCTACCGTTTTCCGGAACAGCCTTCCTTGATGCGTTCCGCGCCGGCGCATCTCCGCTTCGAGGCTTTGAATGATCTCGGCTTTGGAGAGATTCCAGCGCGGCGCGATGAGCAAATCACGCGGCGCTTCGCCATACAGCCGCTCGATGATAATCTCTGGCGCTAGCCGTTCGAGATAGCGAATCACCAAATCCTTCCACTCTTCAAATGAAAAAACGCGGAAAGGTTGCGCAGCGTACTGTCTCGCCAGTTCGGTGTGCCGCACAATATGGAGATTGTGAATCTTCAGCACGTCCACGCCGAGCGCATTGATGGCCTCGGTGGAAGCCAGCATTTGCTCTTCGCTCTCATTAGGAAAACCAAGAATAGTGTGGCCGGTCACCTGCAGGCCGAATTCACGCGTGCGGCGAATCGCCGCGACGGTGCAGGCGAAATCGTGGCCGCGATTGATGAGCTGCAGCGTTTCGTCGTAAACCGATTCAATACCATATTCGAGGCCGATAAAAGCGTCGCGCGCCAAATTGGCGAGCATGGCGAGCTTCTCGTCGTCGATGCAATCCGGACGCGTGCCGATGGAAAGCCCAATCACCTCCGGATGGCTCAGCGCATCGCGATACAGCGTCTCAAGATGCTCGACCGCAGCGTAAGTGTTGCTGTATGGCTGAAAATAGACGATGAACTTCTTGGCCTCAAATCGCTTTTTGACAAACGCGACGCCCGCATCGATCTGGTCGCGCACCGAAAACTTCGGCTTGGCGCGTTCTGGCGTGAAGCTCACGATATTGCAATACGTGCAGCCGCCGCGCGCCACGGTACCATCGCGATTCGGGCAGGTGAAACCGGCGTGGACGCTGACCTTGTGAACGCGCGCGCCGAATTTCTCCTGCAAAAACTTGCCGTAGGGATTGTAGAGAAAATTTGATTTCATAAAAATTTAAAACGTCATTCGTAAAGCGTAAGACAAAAATTACGCATCACGTTTTACGCATTACTTTTAACGGCTCTTGCCAATTCCGCCGCATAAAGCGAAATTGCATTCGGGCCTTCACCGGTGAGAATGTTGCCGTCATGCTCGAACTTTTTGCCGGTATAATCCGCGCCGGCGTTGCTCAATTTTTCAAAGATGGAATTGTGGCCGGTCACTCTTTTGCCCGGTAAAATACCGGCGACGGCAAGCGCGACCGGCGCGCGATCGTTGGCCGCGATGAGCTTGCCGGATTTGGCATACGAACGGATGATCTCGTGCGCTTTGTAATCGTGCCAATATTGGCTCGAGCCGTGGCCGCCGATGAAAACGACGCCGGCATAATCATCAGGATTGACGTCGTCAATGAGCAAATCCGGATCGACGGTCATGCCCTCGTACCCAAGAGCGCCTTTCTTCACCGTCGAAGTCAAGACGACTTTCACGCCGATTTTCTCCAAAGCCTCGCGGGCGGCCTTATATTCTTCTTCGCGAAAACTATCAGCAGGGATGACCATCAAAATGGCTCTGCTGTTTTGAGACATGTTGTTCCTCCTCCGTAGTTGTAGTCTTGCCCCCTTGTGGGGCATTGTTTAAAATCGAAATTCATTTGCCTCGATAGCCGCCCACAAGGGGCGGGGACTACGTGAAATGGAAAATTATTGGCTGAAGAGAACCGCTCAAAACTTAGCACTTTGGGGAGAGAAAAGCAAGAGGATTGTTATGCGAAGCCGGATAATCAGTTAAAGTGGCTGCCGTGCTGTTTAGCGATTATTTGCTCGTGGATTGGATGTGTCAGAATCGCCGCGCCAGAGAACATCGGACTTGCGCGCGACGTTTAGGGGGACACAACGCACAAGCCCGACTGCTCATTTTGCAATATTGCAGAAGCAAATAGGGGCGCAGAAAGAGCACCTGCGCCTGCACGCCAAAAGCTTTTAATTTCACACCTACGCGGCCGGCGGCACATAATGAAGATAGGCATTCATCATTTCGATTTCGGCCGATTTCTCTTTGAGGTCGATCATCATGAGATCGCGCAACGAGATCATGCCGATGAGCCGGTCGCCGGAGGCAATTACCAAGTGGCGAATGTTGTGGCTTTGCATTTTGGCCAGACAGGCGGCATGACTCTCATCCGGATGCGCGATGATGATGTTGCGCGTCATCACTTCTTCCATGCGGATACTTTTGGGATCAAGCCCTTTGGCGACGACACGTTTCATCAGATCGCGCTCGGAAAAAATACCGACCAGGCGGTCGCCTTCCAGCACAGCCACCGCACCGATGCGTTTCTCGACCATAAATTGGACCGCTTCCAGGACGATCTGATCGCGTTTTACCGTGAAAACTTCGCGGTTTTTAACGATATTGCCAACGGTGTTCATGATAAACACTCCCTTTGCGTTTTGATGAGCGACAGGTGTTTATTAAACGCCGCAGCGATGCAGGGCGGTGGTGAAGGCTCTTCTACGGCAAATTTTATTCGTTTTCTTCGCGTAAACGCGCCAACACGGAATAATCTTCCAGCGTCGTGGTGTCGCCGACGGATTCTTTGCCGGCGGCGATGTCGCGCAACAAACGGCGCATGATCTTGCCGCTGCGCGTTTTGGGCAGCGAATCCGTAAAGCGAATATCATCCGGCTTGGCGATGGCGCCGATTTCTTTGGCCACGTGCTCGCGCAGTTCTTTGCGCAACTCTTCGGACGCTTGCTTGCCGGTTTGCAACGTGACAAATGCTGCCAGCGCTTGCCCCTTCAATTCATCTGGGCGCGCAACCACGGCGGCCTCAGCTACCATCGGATGGCTCACCAACGCCGACTCAACCTCCATGGTTCCGAGACGATGACCAGCGACATTGACGACGTCATCGATGCGGCCCATGATCCAATAGTAGCCGTCTTCATCGCGGCGCGCGCCATCGCCGGTGAAATAAGCGCCAGCCACTTCACTCCAATATTGTTTCTTGTATCTCTCCGGATCGCCGTAAATCGTGCGCAGCATCGAGGGCCACGGCTTTTTGATAACGAGAAAACCGCCGGTGTTGTCGGGAACCGGTTTGCCGTCTCTCGAAACCACCTCCGGAAGGACACCGAAAAACGGCCGTGTTGCCGAGCCGGGTTTCGCCGGAATCGCGCCCGGCAACGGTGTGATCATAATCGCGCCGGTCTCGGTTTGCCACCAGGTATCGACAATCGGGCAGCGGCCGCGGCCGATGACTTTGAAGTACCACATCCAAGCTTCGGGGTTGATCGGCTCGCCGACGGTGCCGAGCAAGCGCAGCGAAGAAAGATCGTGTTTGCGCGGCCATTGCTCGCCCCATTTCACAAACGCGCGAATCGCCGTCGGCGCCGTGTAAAAAACGTTGACGTGATATTTTTCCACAATCGACCAGAAACGATCCGGCTCCGGAAAATTCGGTGCACCTTCATACATCACCGAAGTCGCGCCGTTCGAGAGCGGGCCGTAAACAATATATGAATGTCCGGTCACCCAACCGATATCCGCCGTACACCAATAAGTGTCTTCATCTTTCATATCGAAAACGAGCCGCGACGTGAGATTGACGCCAACCATGTAACCGCCGGTGGTGTGCAAAATTCCCTTCGGCTTGCCGGTCGTTCCGGAAGTGTAGAGAATGTAAAGCGGATGTTCCGCATCGAGCTGCGCGGCTTCGCAAACCGGCGAGGCATTCGCCATTAACTCGTGATACCAGTGATCGCGACCGGGAAACATGGAAACTTTTTGGCCGGTGCGCTGCACCACGACAACGTTTTGCACGGACGGCGTGTTTTTCATCGCCTCGTCCACAGCCTTTTTAAGCTCAACGACATTGCCGCGACGATAGCCGCCATCAGCGGTGATAATTAATGAAGCTTCCGAATCGAGGGCGCGATCTTTCAATGCCTCGGCGCTGAAGCCGCCAAACACGACGGAATGCGTCGCGCCGATGCGGGCGCAGGCGAGCATCGCGATCGCGGTCTCCGGAATTTGCGGCATGTAAATGATGACGCGGTCGCCGGCTTTGACGTCGAGCGACTTGAGTACGTTGGCAAATTTGCACACCTCGCGATACAGGTCTTGATAGGTCAACACGCGCGAGTCGCCGGGTTCCCCTTCCCAAATGAGCGCCGCTTTATTTTTGCGCCAGGTGCTGAGATGGCGATCCAGACAGTTGTAGGAGAGATTGGTTTTGGCGCCGACAAACCATTTCGCAAACGGCTCGTTCCATTCGAGCACCTTGTCCCATTTTTTAAACCAGTGCAACTTTTCCGCTTGCTCGCTCCAAAAGCCGTCGGGATCGTCGATCGAGCGCCGATACATCGCTTCGTAATCTTCGAGGCTGTTGAGGTGCGCCTTCTTGCAAAAATCCGGGCTGGGATTGAATACGCGATCTTCTTTCAGTACCGAGGTAATATCTTCAGACATGAGGATTCCTCCACGTCGGGTGAAGCGCCGAATTGTTTCGGCAATGATAAAATTTCATGGGCTGATTTAAAGGTATCTCCTCGTTTTAGTAGCAACGTTCAGCGTGGGCGCGTAAACCATTTCAGGTTTTTTACCGCACCGATGTGCAATTTAGAAAATATCTTTGCTCACTCCTTGCTGTGATTCCAATTCAATACGCAACAGCGAAGACGGCCGCAGATTGAAATGCGCCAGCCATTTGTTCACTGCCTCTTTGCTCGGCCCTTCGAATTCGAGCACCAACATATTTTCGGTCAAATCAGCCAGCGAGCGAATGTGCTTGACGCTCGGCGCCTCCGGCGCCGGCTGCGTCTCAACGTTGGCCAGAATTCCCTTGACTGCCTGCTTGGTCAAACAGGCGAGAGGGATGAGGGCGATGTAACGGGGCATATTATTTTTGACAATGATTTCGTAAATCGTCAACCAGTTGTTTGAAAGTAGGGCATTTGGCATAAACCTTCTGCCAGTCCACTTTATGAAGTAAATCTACCCCATCTTTGTATTTGTCGTAACGTCTTTTTAATCGACTTGTACGAAATAATTCCTGCAAGACTTTGGCCGGCGACTTCATATCGTTGACCGTTTCCGGTTGGTCCCAATGTGGCGGTTTCTTGATT
>JBOHQZ010000416.1:0-6072 GCA_050732275.1 bacterium | reverse complement strand
GCTTTGCCAATAACAATATGACCAAGAGCGGCTCCTTTGCGGGCGCGAAGGCCAATACCGGCTTTGTGACGGCCGGCAAAGAGAACGGCAAGCTGATGTTGGTGCTGTCCGATGATTTCGTGGTTCCCGATACCCCGGCGCCGCACTGGCAGTTGGTCGATTCCAAAGGCAACGTGTATCTGCTCAACCGTCTGAAGATCAAGGGCGACAAGTACAACCAAACGCTCGTGGTTCCATCGTATGTGAAAGACGTCGCCAAAGTGCAAATTTGGTGCGCTTGGGCCGAAGCGTTGTTGGGCGAGGCCTCGTTCGAGAAAATTGTAAAATAGCCAAACCTCCTCCACAGATGCCGGTTGGTTGAGTCACAAGCTTGATCAGCCGGCTTTTTTTTGAGTCGGAAGATTGGAGTGATGGAGCGGTAGACCGGAGTGTTGGAGTAATGGATTTTTGGAGTAATGGGGTCCAACACTCCAAACAAGCATAACCCAAAATGTGAAACAGGAGAAAGCTATGAAGTCGTTTACAAAATTTATTATTGCACTGCTGTTCATCGCAGTTGCCACCTCTGGCAACGCGCAGCAGGTGACGCAAAAGCAATCCTTGACGCTGGCTGGCGCGAAGAAGGCGATCGCCGCGTCGGTGGCGAAAGCCAAAGAGTTGAATGCGCCGGGCGGCGTGATCGCGGTCGTCGATGACGGCGGCAATTTGATGACGGTCGAGCGGCTCGACGGCACGTTCGCGGCGGGCGCGCTCATCTCCATCGGCAAAGCGCGCACCGCAGCGATTTTTAAACGCCCAACGAGCGTGTTCGAGAAAATTATTCGCGAAGGCCGCACACCGATGGTGGCGTTGAATGACTTCACGCCGCTGCAAGGCGGTGTGCCCATTGAAATGAACGGGCAGGTTGTCGGCGCGATTGGCGTGAGCGGCGCCGCGAGTGCGCAACAAGATGAAGAGCTTGCCATTGCCGGCGCGAATGCATTGGCCGCCAATACCAACGGCACTGCTTCAATGTCTGCGGTGACGTTTTTTGACCGCAAGAGTGTTGCCACCGCTTTCATCAAAGGCCAGCCGTTGCTTGAAACCGGCGAATACAAAATTCACGCGAGTCACCGCGACGGCCCCGGCAAGGCAGAGGTGCATGATCATGAGACCGACATCATCTACGTGCTGGAAGGCACGGCGACATTCGTGACCGGCGGCAAGGTGGTGGATGGTCAAATCACCGCGCCCGGTGAAATTCGCGGCGCCGGCATCGAAGGCGGCGAAACGCGCAAACTGGTGAAGGGCGATGTGGTCGTCGTGCCGCAAGGCGTACCGCATTGGTTCAAGGATCTCAAGGCGCCGTTCAACTACTACGTGGTTAAATCGATAAATTAAAAAATGAAGTCGGACTTGGTCACGATGGTTTTCAAATTTAGAAAAATTGCCTGACCAAGTCCGACTTCGTCCCAACGCAGGAGACAACAAAATGAAAAAACTTTTTTTGCTCATTCTCGCTGTCGGAGTGCTGAACGGGTTAAGCAGTTTCGCCCAAACGACTGCCGACACGCCGAAAGGCCAACCCGAGGCGACGATCGATCTCGCCACCGCCGAAGGCGTGAAAACGGTCAACGGCGAGTGGCGATACAGCGACACCAAGATTATCGAGATTGATTTCAAAGGCCCGGGGCCGGACCATCAGCCGACCGGCGCGCCGGTAAAGACTTATGATTACACCCCGCACGCCGGCGGTGCTGATTTCGATGATTCGAAATGGCAACTCATCGATGCCATGACGCTGAACGCTCGTCGCTCAACGGGCAGGCTTTGCTTCAACTGGTATCGCATTAAAATCACGATTCCAAAGCGTATTGAAGATTTTGATCCAACCGGCTCGACAGTTGTTTTTGAAACGGCGTTGGATGATTACGCCGAGATTTGGGTTGATGGCGAGCTGTCGCGTGCGCTTGGACAAATGGGCGGCTCGGTCATCAGCGGGTGGAATGCGCCGAATCGTCTCGTCGTTGGCCGGAACGTGAAACCCGGCCAGCAAATTCAACTGGCGATTTTCGGCGCGAACGGTCCGCTGTCGAATCCGCCGACAAATTTCATTTGGATGCGCTATGCGAAACTGGAATTCTACAAAAATAATGTACCCGCTGTTCCGCTTGCATTAACGCCGGCAGAAGTGAATGTCGAGGTCGTTCGCCTCGATCCGGCGATGGATGCCATCGTTGGGCCGAATCCGAAAATTTTCAAATTGGCGGAAGGATTCAAATTTACCGAAGGCCCGATTTGGGTGCGCGAGGGTAACTATCTGCTCTTCAGCGATCCGAACAGCAATATCATTTACAAATATATGCCAGACGGTAATAACACCGGCAAGCTCGAAGTTTTTCGCACGCCGAGCGGCTACTCCGGCGCTGACATTGCCGAATACGGGCAGCCCGGCTCGAATGGCTTGACGCTCGATCCGCAAGGCCGGCTGACGATCAACGAGCATGGCAATCATCGCGTTTCGCGTTTGGAGAAAGACGGTAAAGTGACGGTGCTCGCGGCTCGCTACAAAGGTAAACGCCTTAACAGTCCGAACGATTTAGTTTATCGTTCCGATGGTGCACTCTTCTTTACGGACCCGCCCTTCGGTTTTCCAAAATTTTATAAAGACCCGCGCAAGGAATTGCCTTTCAGCGGCGTTTATTCGATATATAAAGGCAAGCTGCAATTGCTCAGCACGGAATTGAGCGGCCCCAATGGTATCGCGTTGTCGCCGGATGAGAAATATCTCTACGTTGGTAATTGGTATGACGCGAATCTTTACACCAACGGTAAGAAAGATGAGAAGAAGATCGTCGTCATGCGCTTCGGAGTGAATGCCGATGCGACGGTGTCAAATGGCAAAGTTTTCTTTGACATGACCGGCGCGAAGGGCGAAGGCGCCATTGACGGCATCAAAGTGGATCAACAGGGAAATCTTTATGTTTCCGGACCGGGCGGCCTTTGGGTGATTTCATCTGAGGGCGAGCATCTCGGCACGATCAACGCGCCCAAGCATATTCACAACATGGCATGGGGCGATGATGATGGCAAGACGCTTTATCTGTGCGCGCGGAGCGGATTGTATCGGATGCGGTTGAATATTCCCGGCACTGGTTTGCATCTTAACCTGGAGAAATTAAGTACCAGATAAGCGAATTTAGAAGTCTGGATTCGTTGTGAACTACTTCGGTCAGCTTCCTGTAGGGCGTGAGGGTATCGAGTACAATCTCGTGCTAATCGACATGGCGCTGGTGTTTTTTATGCCGGCGCCAGTCGCTATTTGGGGGAGTTGGTGTGGGACATCGATTGAAATCCCTTCCACTCTAAAGTTTGATAGAAGATGGGACGTTAGTGTTACCATTGAAACGAAATTCATGCACCGCTTGCCGCGTCCGGAGCCTTGATTTTTTGCAGAAAGTTATTTATATTGTTTTCTGTTATGGAAGAAAAAGAACACCTGCAATATCTCCTTCAAGTCGGAAGGTGGGAGTATTATGTTCGATCAAGCACAGATTACTCGACTGCTTGTAGATTTAAGCAACGGCAACAATGAGTCCAAGGACAAATTGTTCGAGGCCGTTTACAACGAGCTGCGCCTTCGGGCTTCTGCTTACCTCCACCGCGAACGCCGCGGCCATACGCTTCAAACTACGGATTTGGTCCACGAGGCATACTTCAAGCTCATCGATCAAAAAAAATATACAATGGCAGAATCGCGCCCACTTTTTTGCCATTGCGGCGCAAGCCATGCGCCGGATTCTCGTCGACTATGCTCGCGGACGCCAAACGGTCAAAAGAGGGGGCGGCCAACCTAAAGCCTCTCTTGATGAAGCAATTCTCATATCCGATGAACGCGTTGACGAATTAGTTGCCCTTGATGAGGCATTGACACGACTGGCTGTTTTCGACGAGCTCCAAAAGAAAGTCGTTGAGTTACGCTATTTTAGCGGGCTTACCATCGAGGAGACCACCGAAGTTTTGGGGATTGCACCTGCAACGGTCAAGCGGGAGTGGAATATGGCCAGAGCGTGGTTATATCACGAACTCAGTTGACACAAGGCAAATTTTGATGTAATAACTTGACAATGTTAACTTAGGCTGATAATGTCGTCGCGAGCGTTTCTCAGCGAAGCGATCCCTCTGAAAACCAAAAGATTGCTTCGGCTCCGCTTTACGGAGTCCCCAAAAGCGGGACAAAAAGCGCCTCGCAATGACTATAACTTTAACTCAACATTGTCAAGATAATTGCAGAAGGCTTTGAGATGACATCTAAACGTTGGCAGCAAATCAAAGATCTTTTTGAAGCCGCACTCGAGTGTGAGCCGAGCCAACGAACTGCATATCTCGATGCCGCCTGTGCCGGAGATTCCGCTCTACGAGAACAGGTCGAATCTCTTCTCGCCTCCCACGAGCAAGCGCCGGGCTTTTTGGAAATGCCCGTGCTTGGCGCCGGCCCCATCCGCCTCGAGCAAGAAACGGAATCACTGGTGGGAAAACTTGTCGGGCCGTATCGGATCGAACGTGCGATCGGTTATGGCGGAATGGGTGTGGTCTATCTAGCCGTTCGCGCCGACGATCAATATCAGAAGCATGTAGCCATTAAGCTGGTCAAACGGGGCATGGACACCGAGGAGATCATACAACGTTTCCGCAATGAGCGGCAAATTTTGGCCAGCCTCGACCATCCTAATATCGCCAGACTTTTTGATGGTGGAATAACTGCGGAGGGCCTGCCTTATTTTGTCATGGAATATATAGAAGGCCTGCCCATCGATGTTTACTGTGACCGGCACAAGCTCAACACTATCGAACGCTTGAAGCTTTTTCGTGCGGTTTGCTCCGCCGTGCACTACGCGCACCAGCATCTCATCAACAGGCTCGCAATGCGCCCATCACGACGGCGAGCGATGTTTATTCGCTTGGGGTATTGCTGTATAAATTGCTTACCGGGCATCGCCCTTATCACTTCATGAATTTCTCGCCACAAGAGATCGAGCGAGTGATTTGTGAACAGCAACCGCCGAAGCCGAGCACGGCGATCAGCCGCATAAAGCAAATCAAAGATGATGACGGCAAAACCACGAAAACGCTTTTGCCCGAGACGATAAGCGCGATACGTAATGGCGGTTTGAAAAAACTCCGCCGCCGGCTTGCCGGCGATCTCGACAATATCGTGCTCATGGCTTTGCACAAGGAGCCGAAGCGGCGGTATGCCTCGGTGGAACAGTTTTCCGAGGATATTCACCGCCATTTGGAAGGTCTTCCCGTCACCGCCCACAAGGACACCTTTGGGTATCGCAGTGTGAAGTTTATCAAAAGGCATAAGATCGGTGTGGGCGCGATCGCGCTGGTTCTGCTTACTTTATTGGCCGGAATTATCGGTATTAGTTGGCAGGCGAGGATTGCTGCGAAAGAGAGAAATAAGGCAGAATTAGAAACCGCGAAAGCGCAGCAGATTAATCGGTTCTTGCAAGAGATGCTTTCCGCCGGCGATCCGGTAAAATCCGGCAAAAAAGACATGACGGTAACGGAGGTGCTTACGGAAGCGGTGAAACGAGTGGATCAAGAATTGTCCACGCAGCCGGAAATTGCGGCCGAAGTGCTCACGACCATTGGCATCACTTATCAAAATCTCGGTCATTACGATCGCGCCGAACCCGTTCTGAAACGAGCGCTCGAAATGCACCGCCATCTGTTTGGCGAGGAACACTTAAAAGTCGCGCTGAGCATAAAAAACATGGCACTCTTGCGGCATTACCAAGGCGATCTCAAAAATGCGGAACCGCTTTACCTGCAGGCCATTTCCATGTATCGCCGGCTGGAAACCCAACCAACACTGGCTTTTGCCGAAGCCCTGAATGATTATGGTACTCTATTAAACGACGTTGGCAAATTCGAGCCGGCGAAAATACTCTACCGGGAATCATTAGCCATGTACGTACGATTGGCCGGCAACGTCCATCAGGAGGTTGCCTCGGTAAACAACAACCTGGCGTTGACTTTCCACGAAGAAGGCAAGCTTGATAGCGCGGAAGCGCTTTACCGCCATGC
>JBOHQZ010000415.1:0-6073 GCA_050732275.1 bacterium | reverse complement strand
GATGAGTCTGGCTTCTTCGAGGCGAAATGGTTTCATGCCACTCCACATGATTTCACGCCTTTTGATTTAGGCAACGTCAAAATCGGTTTTCTCATCTGTACCGAATTGATGTTCAACGAATGGGCGCGACACTACGGACGGCGGGGCTGCCACATTATCGCCGTTCCGCGCGCGACGGAAAAAGCCTCGGTGGAGCGCTGGCTCATCGCGCTGCGCATGGCGGCGATTGTTTCCGGCGCGTTTGTGATTTCATCAAATCATGTCGGCCTCGGCCCGAGTGGTGTGAATTTTGGTGGCGCCGGCGCGATCATTTCACCGGAAGGCGAGGTGCTCGGTGTGACTTCGTTTGAGGAGCCGTTTATTACGGTCGAGGTGAATCTGCAAGAGGCGGAAGCGGCGAAGAAAAAGTATCCGCGTTATGTGCGTGAATAGCGCAACTCGAACGAACCGTGAAAAACTACCTGCGTGGCCAGAACCTCAAAAAGCTTTTCTGCGGGTATCCGGATTTCCCGAATCGTCCGGATAATTATGATGTGGCTGCATGCCGTTCGCGCAACGCTTACCGCGCAAGCTAATAGCTGAGTCCGTATCCGTAAGCAAACAATGGGTCATAGACAGGATCGCCGATATTGATCGGGAGCTGCGACATCTCGCGCGGCCACGAGTGCGATAATTTTCCGGTTGGGTAGTAGTCGCCGAAGAGAACATCGGCAACGCCTTGGCCTTCCGTTCCCGGCAGCCACGCTGCGATGAACGCATCACAATAATCTATCCACGGCGAAATAATCATTGGCCGGCCGGAAATCAGAATTACTACGACTGCCACACCGGCATTTCTGAGGCGAATAATCGTCACAACGTCGTCCGTCGAAAGACGGAGATCGGCGCGATCTCCCAAGCCTTCGGCATAAGGCGTTTCGCCGATCACGACAATTCCCACATCGGCGCCTTCGGCGCCCGTGCCGTCTCTCGAGAAAGTCACCGCGGTGGTGGACGAAACGGCATTCTTGATCGCTTGCAGGATCGTCGTGCCGGTGGTGATATTGCCGCTGCGGCCTTGCCAGCTTATCGTCCAGCCGCCGCATTGATTTCCCAGATCATCCGCACTTTTTCCGGCGACGTGAATGCGGGCGAGATTTTTAGCGAGCGGCAAAGTATGATTGTCGTTCTTCAACAACACCAAAGATTGCCGGACGCACTCGCGCGCCACTTCACGATGCGCGGCAGAGCCAACCGGCGCAGTCAGCGCGCGATCCGTAAAAGGACGCTCAAATAATCCCATCGCCATTTTGACGCGCAAAATCCGGCGCACGGCCTCATCGATTCTGGATCTGGGAACGCGTCCCTGGTTCACCAAATTTTTCAACGTGCTGATGAAATCTTTGTAGCGCTGCGGCACCATGATCATGTCCAGGCCGGCATTGATCGAAGTTTCGACGTCGCTCGCATAGTCTCCCGGCAATTGATCAATGCCGCCCCAATCGGAAATCAGAAAGCCTTTGAACCGAAGCTCGTTTTTGAGCACGTCGGTGAGCAAATATTTGTTGCCGTGCATCTTCTCTCCGTTCCAACTGCTGAACGAGACCATGATCGAGCCTGTTCCCGCCTCGATGGCAGAAATATATCCTGGCAAATGAATCTTGCGCAGCGTCGTTTCATCAACTTGCGTGTCGCCTTGATCTCTGCCGTTCGCCGTGCCGCCGTCGCCGATGAAATGTTTGGCGCAAGCCAGAATGGAAGCGCGATCAGCCAGATCGTTTCCCTGATATCCTTTCACCGCGGCTTCTGCCATCATCTGCACCAGCTCGGGACTCTCTCCAAAGCCCTCATAAGTTCGTCCCCAGCGTTCGTTGCGTGGAACCGCGACCACCGGAGAAAAAGTCCAGTCAATGCCGGTGCCGGCAACTTCTGCAGCGGTGACGCGCGCCGCTTGCTCGACCAGCGCCGGATTGCGGGTGCAACCCAAACCGATATTGTGCGGAAAGATGACCGCGCCTCTCACGTTGTTGTGGCCGTGCACCGCATCGATGCCATAAATCAGCGGAATCTTCAAGCGCGTTTGCAGCGCATACGATTGATAGCGATCATACATATTCGCCCAGCCGGTTGGGCTGTTGTCTGCTGGCGCCGAGCCGCCGCCACTGAGCAAAGATCCCAAATAGTAAATTTGAATATCCTCTTCTTTTTCCAGGAAACCGCGGTCAACTTGCGTCATTTGCCCGATCTTCTCATCCAACGTCATTTGCGCGAGCAAGGCTTCGACGCGTTTCTCGATTGTCGAATCAAGCCGAGCGCCTGCGGGCAACGGCAATTCATGCTGACAACCCCAACATAAAAATACAAAAACTGCCGGAATGATGAATGGGGGTAATCTCTTCATAATTTACATTCAAAAAATTATCGAGCGGATGGAAGAACCCACCGAAAGAAGCCTTATTGCTGGGTTCTTCCATGCGCTGGAAAAATTTTTGCTTTTTGCCATAAAGCAGACTATTGCAAAGCAATACTCGCTTGCACTCGAATGTCACGCGACGAGCTGCCGATCAAAATCTCAAACTGGCCCGGTTCAATCACCCATTGTTTCCGATTTACGTCATAAAACGAAAAAGCGTTTTGATCCAGCGTGAAGGCCAGTCGTTTGCTCTCGCCGGGGCGCAGAGCAATTTTTTGAAAACCTTTCAATTCTTTTATCGGACGCGCCACTTTCGACTTTACTTCGTGGACATAGAGCTGCACGACTTCCGTGCCCTCGCGCGGACCAGTATTTTTGACCGTAACAGCAGCCTCGATCTCCGGCGTCGGCAAATTCTTTTTCGAGGTTATCGTCAGGTCGCTGTAGGCAAACGTGGTGTAGGAAAGGCCGAATCCGAAGGGAAATAACGGCGCGAGGTTGTTTTTATCAAAATGGCGGTAGCCAACAAAAATGCCTTCGGCGTAATCCACCACACCATCTTTGCCAGGATAATTTGAATACGCCGGCGAGTCTTGCCATTCCTTCAAAAAAGTAGCCGGCAGTTTGCCGCCCGGATTGAAATCACCAAAAATGACGTCGGCGATTGCATCGCCGCCCTCCTGCCCGGGAAACCAGGCTTCGATCAATCCGCTAACGCGATCGAGCCATTGGCTCATCAGAACCGGCGCGCCGCTATTTAAAACGACGATGGTTTTGGAATTGGCTGCGGCCACGGCGTTGATCAAGGCGATTTGATCTTCCGGCAGATCAAGGCTTTGCCGGTCAAAGCCCTCACTCTCAAAATGTTTTGAAAGTCCGGCAAACACCAATGCGACCTCCGCGTTTCGCGCGGCCGCTGCGGCTTCGGTGATCAAATCATTTCCCAGTTTTGACCAGCCGAGCTTGACCAGTGCGTCGCCGCCGCTTTCATAATATTCCAGCCGCAGGTCATTCGAGGCGCCGGCCTGCAAATCAACTTTTGCGCTCCTGGTTTCGGCGGCGTGATCGCGCCAATCGTCAATCACGAGCGTGTTGTTGAAATAGAGCCGCACGCCGTCATCGCTCATCACGCTCAACCGATAAGCGCCCGAGGTTTTTGGCGCCAGCTTACCGGTCCAGCGCACCGAAAATCCATCGCTCTTCAGCTCTTGGGCGGGTGCGCCATTCATCCAATCGAAAGCGATTTGTTGATCGAGTCTCGTCAGCACCGGCGTGCCCTGCAAGTCTTTGTTGCCGAAATACTCGCCGCGCAGCCCGTGCTCACTTTTGGGATCAGAAGAAGAAAGCAAAAACGCGGAATCAATGGGTTGAATATCACCGTCCAGCTCGCAACCCAAGGCATAGTGAACGCGAATTTTATTTCCGGTTTTGTTTTTGATTCCTTCTAATGGACTCACGGCAAAAAAAGGCGTCACGGCGGAGCTGCCACCGCCGCCGAATCGTAGCATTGCTGCATTCGGCCCGATTACGGCGACAGATTTGAGCTTGTTTCGTTGCAACGGCAGAATGTTGTTGGCATTTTTTAGCAGCACGATTCCCTCCCGCGCCGCCGCCCGCGCTAGCTCGCGATGCGCCGTGGAGTCAAAGGGAGCAGCGTTGGCCTCAGCAGCACGATCAAACCAACCCGCAACGAACATGATGCGCAACATGCGGGCAATCTTGTCATCAAGCGTTGCTGCTTGCACTTTTCCGGTTTTGACGGCCTCCAGCAGATCGTTGCCCAAATACTGCCCGAACGGCATTTCCAGATCCAAACCGGCGTTGGCCGTTTCGATGGTGCTATGGACGGCGCCCCAATCGGACATCACAAAGCCTTTGAAGCCCCATTCGTTTTTCAAAATCTCGGTGAGCAGATGAGAGTTCTCGCTGCAGTACGTGCCATTCACTTTATTGTAGGCAGACATGATCGACCACGCGCCGGCTTCCTGAATCGCGGCTTTGAAAGCCGGCAGGTAAATCTCCCGCAAGGCGCGCTCATCGATTTTGACGCTAATGGTTCCGCGCTCCCATTCCTGATTGTTGCAAGCAAAGTGTTTGGGCGTTGCCACGATTTTCTCACTTTGCACGCCGCGGATGTAGGCCACCGCCAAGCGCGCGGTTAAATAAGGATCCTCGCCAAAACTCTCGAAATTTCGCCCGCCGTGTGGCACGCGGTGAATGTTGATGCACGGGCCGAGCAAAACGTTGCGCCCTTTCGCTTTGGCTTCTCGCGCCAGCGCTTGGCCGATGCGCTGAACCAAAGCCGTATCCCAACTCGCCGCCATGGCGATGCTGGCCGGAAACGCCGTGGCCTTGCCCCAACGAACACCCACCGGCCCGTCCGCCATTTTAAGCTCGGGAATTTCGAGCCGCGCGTTGGGCTTGGTGGCGAAACCCGTTCCGCCCACCATGGCAACTTTCTCCTCGAGCGTCATGCGGCCGAGCAAATCCTGGACTCTTGCTTCTACGGGGAGATTGGAATTTTTATGCGGCGGAGGATTTTGCTCCTGCGCATGCAGGGAGGTTATCAACAAGGCCAGATTAAAAAAGAGAATCGTTGAACGAAAGCATAGCAGCTTCATAATAGGCCTCACAAACCAAAGAGATTCGATTAATCAACCTTTTTTATACACCCGCACATATTCCACTTCCATGCGCTGTGGAAAAATGCTTGGATCAACGCCTTGCGCGCCTCCCCAGGCGCCGCCAACGGCGATATTAAGCAGAAGATGGAACTGTTTGTCAAATGGCCAGGCCTGCCAGCCTTTGCCTTCATTCGCGAACGTGAAGTATTTAGTGGAATCGACATACACCTCAATCTTCTCCGCCGACCATTCCAGCGCATACACGTGAAAGGCTCTTGGCGCATCGGCAATTTGGATTTTGGCGGTTTTCTGCGTGTTGATCTGCCAATAATAAAGTTTGGTATGAACCGAGCCATGCACCCAGCCCGGGTCGAAGCCGACGTGCTCCATGATGTCGATCTCGCCATTGTCCGGCCAACTGCCGTTGCCATACGTCCATTGCGTCGGCAGCATCCAGATTGCCGGCCAGGTGCCGCGGCCCGAGGGCAGTTTGGCGCTGATTTCAAAACGCCCGTGCGTCCAATCGCCTTTTCCCTTGGTGATTAGGCGCGCCGAGGTATATTCCATGCTCTGCCAATTCTCCCGTCGCGCTTCGATAATGAGCTTGCCATCCTGCACGCGCGCATTGTCCAGGCGGCGCTCGGTATAATATTGCAGTTCTTGATTGCCCCAGCCGTGACCGCCGACGTCATAATTCCACTTGCTCGCCTCGGGAAGGCCGATGTAATCGAACTCGTCCGACCATACCAGTTGCCAGGCCGGGTTTGGCGTTTTCGTGGTGTCATTTGGCGAGCTTGGAGATGACTTGGTGCAGCCCATCAACAAAAGAACTGATAGAAGGCCGCAGAGGAGGTGTTTATGTTTTGGCATAGTGGTTGTGAGATTTTAGGCCATTGTTGGCCAAAAGTTAGAAAAAAATTCTAACTTTTCTGACTGGATGAACAGGATTCACAGGATTAAAATTCAATCTTGTTGATCCTGTAATCCTGTCAAATACAGGCTGCCCCGCCGCAGCGGGGCTCCAGTTTTCAGCTTGTCTGAAAACCTGGCGTAGTCT
>JBOHQZ010000414.1:0-6073 GCA_050732275.1 bacterium | reverse complement strand
CTTTTGCGACGAACGACAACGACATTGCCAGCGGGCAGAGCCTTTTCAAGTACAATATGTTTTCCGGCCGCGCCGACTACGATTTTTCGCAGCAGCGCTCCGAGCCCGGTGCTTTGCAATTGCGCATGTATGTCGCGTTCAACACCGTCAACGCTTCCGGCGGCACCAATCCAACCGCCATTATTGCTGCCGGCGCGATCAATGTGATCGATTACAATCAAACCGGTTTTCAGCTCGGCGGCTCGCTCCAATTCAAGCAACAGCACGAATTTGTGCTCGACGTGAGCCTGCTGAATTACAAAGATCGCGGCGTAACTTCTTTAAAGCCGAATTCGTCATTTAAAAACAGCTTGATTCGGGCTTACTACTCGTTTCGATTCTAACCTTTTGAGTTCAAAGTGCAAAACTAAAGTTTTGCACTCCGGTTCAAGCCGCTCAATTTTTGCATTTTAAATTTGTGGACACGCCGTGCAACTGCAAGCCGTATGGGGGCGACTGACCAACAAATGGGTTTTGGGCTGCGCCATCAGTTTCGTCGCCGCGCTGGTGACGTTGCTGCTCGGCTTTACGTCCACCTTTCATAACCTCGAGCTGAAATCCTACGACGTCCGCTTTGCGTTTCGCGGCGCCGAAGATGCTTCGAAGAGCAATATTGCCATCGTCGCGCTCGACGAGCAAGCCATTGCCAGCATTCCGCAAAAGCTGCCTTACCCCCGCTCCTATTACGCCAAGCTGGTCGATAACCTCACGGCTGCGGGCGCCCGCTTGATCGTTTTTGATTTGGAGTTTACCGAGCCCTCCGTGGTGAATCCTGAAGAAGACCGGGTTTTTGCCCGCGCCATCCAGCGCTCCGGGCGCGTTATTCTCGCGGGCAAGGTCGTCATCGATTGGGCCAAGAACGACATTCTCAATACGTATCTGCTGGAGCCGATTCCGCCGTTGATGGAGGCGGACGCCGATTGGGGACTCATCAACGTCGTGGAAGACCCGGACGGCTTCATCCGCCGCTATCTGCTCTATCAGGAATTTAATCAGCAAAAATTTTTGCCGCTGGCGTTGCGCGCCTATCTGCGGCTCACCAGCGGCAAGGCGGAGCTGGATCACGCCGCCACCAACGGCGCTTTGCGCTTGAACGGCCTCGAGCTGCCGCATGCCGGCGGCAATACTTTTTTTATCAACTTCCGCGGCCCGGCCGGAACCTACCCGACTTATTCGCTCGCCAATATTCTCGACGACAGCGGCTTCGCTCTGAACGAAGTCGAAGACACCGACATCTTCGAGCAGCATCTGCAATGGGGCACGTTCAAGAACAAGATTATTTTTGTCGGCGCCAGCGCCGAAGAGCTGCAGGACAACAAATTCACGCCGTTTTTTTCGAATCACGAGGTCAAAAGAAAAATGCCGGGCGTTGAAGTACACGTCAACGCGCTCAGCACGCTGCTGCGCCGCAACTTCATCATGCGCCTGTCCGACCGCGCCGAAGTTTTGATGATCGTCGCGGCGAGTTTTTTGACGATGCTGATCGTGCTGCCGGCGCGCGCCCTCGTCAGTATCATCTTCGGCGTTCTCGAAATCGTGGTGCTGCTCGCGCTGGCAGTGAAATTTTTCTCGGCCCAGCAGCTTTGGGTGCCGGTGGTCGGCCCGATCACCGCGATCGTCTTGAGCTACCTCGGCAACTCGGCGCAGCTCGTCGTCTTCGAGCGCCGCGAGCGCCGCTACGTGCGCAAAGTCTTTTCGCAATTCGTTTCCAAAAGCGTGGTGGATAGCATGCTCGCCAGCGGCCAGATGCCCAAATTCGGCGGTGAAAAACGCGAGCTGTCGATTCTGTTCAGCGACGTGCGCGGCTTCACGACGTATTGTGAAAAGCATCCGGAGGAGGTGGTGGTGCAGCGGTTGAACGAGTATCTCACCGAAATGGTGGAAATCGTTTTTCGCAATCAAGGCACGCTCGACAAGTTCATCGGCGACGCGGTGATGGCGCTCTACGGTGCGCCATTTCATTATGCCGAGCATGCCGAGAAAGCGTGCATCACCGCCTGCGAGATGATCGCCAATCTGCGGGGAATTCAAAAGCGCTGGTCCGCCAATGCCGAGGAGTATTTTCAGATCGGCATCGGCATCAACACCGGCACGGTGATCGTGGGCAATATGGGTTCGCAGCAGAAATTCGAATACACCGTGATCGGCGACGAGGTGAATATGGCTTCGCGTTTGGAGGGCGCCAACAAGCAGTATTGGACGTCGATCATTATCTCCGAGTCAACCTACGTGCAGGTGAAAAACAAAGCGAGGGTGCGCGAGCTGGATTTCGTGAAGGTCAAAGGCAAGAAGAAGCCGGCGAAAATTTTCGAGCTGTGCAGCATGGAAAAATTGCCGGACATCGAAGAAGATTTGCTCATCAACGTTTATCATTCGGGGTTGCGTTACTACAAGCAGAAGGAGTGGTACAAATCCCTCCGCGAGTTCAAGCGCGTGCTGCGCTACTTCCCTTCGGACGGCCCCTCGCGCGTCTACGTCATCCGCTGCCTGGATTTTCTCGTCAATCCCCCGCCGGCAGATTGGGATGGGGTGTATGAGTTCAAGACGAAATAGTGATTGCGTGTGATTTTCAATTTTTGTATATTAGGCCAATACTGAGTGGCCGAGACGTAACTATCCAAGCACAAAAATGGGCTGTCATTCTGCAGGAATCTTTTTCATTTCGAGCACAGTGCTAGTGGGAAAAAGGATTCTTCCAAATGACATGCAAGATGATGGCCGGATAGTTAAGTCGGCTATCACTGGATATTTTGAATAGTGCTTTCTGTTTTGTCTAACCGTACCGAATGGAGTGATTTCTAATGAAAACGATGACTAAAAAAAAGTTTAAAACAATGACCGTCAAATATGTCGGTATAGCCGGGTTAAAAAAAGAGTTGGCCGCTTTTGAAAAAAAATATGGTATGTCTACCGAGATATTTCTGAAAAAAGTTTATGGTGGCGAATTAGACGAATGCAATGATTTCATTGATTGGCTGGGGCTTGCTGAGGGTTACCAACACGTTACCGGTAAGGCTTACAAATGACCTTTGAGAAGTATTTGCATATTGTTGACAACTTGCTGGCTAGACATTGGGCGATCACAGAAAATCAAGTGTCCGCAACAATCAGTACGCCGAAGTTTGGTAAAATCAATGGGAAGGTCATTTTATTAGATGGATCCTATATTGATTTTTCGGAGGAAATATTGATTGTTGACAAACAGGTCACTAAACTGCGTTACCGCTACGAATACGTCAAAGACAAAAACGAAGTTTTCCGCTATGATAATTTTGCCAAGCACCCGGGCATACGTCCACCCTTCCATCACAAACATATCTCCAAACGGCGCGCCATTCAAGTGAAAGAAGCGCCCAAGCTTATCGACGTTATCGAAGAAGCGCTCCGCTATATGTTTTGAAAATGAGTTTCAATGCCATTGAATTTTTATGGAGATTTTGTCCTTATATTTTGGCGCTCGACTTCCTTTTGCAGGTACGCCTTCTGCTCTTTGTTTGCAAAGCGTCTGGCCGTTGCATAGATTTTGTTGGCGAAGGAACTATAGCTGTCACGACGAAGCAGCGGCAAAGTCGCTTTTGTAAATCCTTCGGCTGACGAAGAGAGAGAAAGCGATTTTAGATAAGCTTTCACGAATTTCTTTTCATCTCCTGGAATCATCCAACTGCCAAGCTCATCTGCAAAGACGATCTCTTCTTCACCTTCTTCCATCTTCAAAATGAGGTCATAAAGCAACTCAAAGCATTGTGCTGCCGTTGCATGGTCGTCCTGTTCGGAAAGAATTGTGCTGCTTTGCAGAAGCTCTCCCAAGTGCTCAAACCACGCCTCTGTTGCTTCCGGGATATGCATAAAATTCTTCGAGTTGATATTGAAGGGCGCATAGTATTTTCCAGACATGGACTCGCTATGAAACTTGCGAATTTCCTTCAACAGCCTTTCACCATCTACTGCCGAAGGTGGCATCAAATCAAAAACCTCACCAAATACGGATCGACGCTGTTTGGTGTTCATTGCGTCGTATGCGGACTGAAGCAACTCCAGCACTTCAGAGAACTTCCGCTTTGAAAGATGCTCAAATAATTGTGTCTTTTCCATGTGAACGTTGTTAATATGGTCATGATCGTCTCCTCCACAAGAACGGCACCAATTCGGTAGTCGTGGCTCTGGACTTCGCGCGTCCGAGATCGCGGGCGTATTTGATCGACCCTGGCGTGTGGTATTTCTCCAAATAGGCGCGGCTGACAGCGTCTTTCAAGCGCTCGCTTCTCGTGCGTACCGCGCGGACGGGAATCTCGCGATCGCCAACCATAATAGCGCCGCGCGGCTCTTGCAGGAACACCCGGTACCAGCTTCGCGGCTTCAGGCTCCACGAGCGCACGAAAACGCGGCCTTCCACCACTACAGCCCAGATGCCGATGAAACGATGTGGCTGCGTACCGGCTCGAATGCCCAGAATCTTGCCATCGCGGATCGCTGCTAGAATTTTGTTGGGGAAACGTTGCTTTGTTTTCATTTGTGAGCTTGTGTAAAACAAAAAACCCAGATTCGGTTTCTGGGTTTTCTTTTATGGCTCCCGAGGTAGGACTTGAACCTACGGCCCGGTGATTAACAGTCACCTGCTCTGCCAACTGAGCTACTCGGGAATCCATCTTATTTAATATAGAAAAAATTTTTTAAAAGTCAATGCGTTAGACAAATTTTTCTACAAGATCGACTTTCCTAGCAGTGACGCGAGCAGCTCCGCCGCAATCTCCGCGGTGCGGTTGCGCTCGTCCAAAATCGGGTTGATCTCGACGACGTCGATGGAGCCGACGCAGCCAGTATCGGCGAGGATTTCCATCAGCACGTGCGCTTCGCGATAGGTGAGGCCGCCGGTTACGGGTGTGCCGACGCCAGGTGCTTCCATCGGATCGAGGCAATCCATGTCCAAGCTCACGTGCAGTCGCGGCAAATGCTGCAAGCGGGCGAGGGCTTCGCGGATGACGGTGGCGATGCCGCGCTCGTCGATCTCACGCATGGAGTAAACACCAATGCGGCTCTGCTTGAGCAAGACCCGCTCTTGCGCATCCAAATCGCGCGAGCCGATGAGCACGACATCGGAAGATTTGAGCTTGGGACCGGGGCGTCCGAGATTGACCAGCTCCGGCGTGCCGAGCCCCATCAAAGCGGCTAGCGGCATGCCATGAATGTTGCCGCTCGGCGAGCTTTCCGGCGTGTTGAAATCGCCGTGCGCGTCGATCCACAATAATCCCGATGGCGCATTGTGAGTAACGCCGCCGACGGTGCCGGCGGCAATCGAATGATCGCCGCCGATGAAGAGCGGAATGCAGCCTTCGGCAATCGCCTTTTGACCTTGCTCGTAAATCAGCTCACACGCTTTGAGTACTGCAGGCAGAAAAGACATGCCACCGGCTTCTGGCAAAGTATCGCGCACCGGAACCGGTATGTTGCCATTGTCTTCAACGGTATGCCCTAATTTTCGCAGACGGTGAGACAAACCAGCATAGCGAAGAGCGCTCGGCCCCATATCCACGCCGCGGCGGGATTGGCCGAGATCCATGGGAACGCCGATGACGCGGATTGAGGAAGGCATGAAGTTGGATTGATGGATGATTGGAGTTTTGGATTATTGGGATAATGCGCCGCGAATGCGAACTTATGATGAAAATTCGTAGGAGTAGTAAACCCGCTTGACGCCTTGTTGCAAAGCAAAATCTGCGACATCGGGCTGCGATATCATGTGTGTTATCAAGATCGGGAAAAGCTCACCCGCAAACACGCCTTCCAGCCGTTTGAGTTTTTTATTGAAAAACTCCGCAATTTTGTTCTTGGAAAGTTGGGATTTGGATTCGCCAATGATGACAAAATGGTTTCCATTCCGCACGGCCTCGCCGATAATATTCACTTCGATTTGCTCACCTTTTTTGTCCGTGACAAACTTCCGCATGAGCTTCCCCTGCACTTCAAGCCCGAACTCTTGCTTTAAGAGCGCCGGCAAAAATCTATAAGCTTCATTTTCTAAAACGAAGCCGACGGT